>QFXC01000014.1 GCA_003349885.1 endosymbiont of Galathealinum brachiosum
CGAGCCGTATCTATCGCTTCATCTGCTGCCCAGCCAAAGCTGTGGCTACGGCTGGCCGCATTACCAAAGTCTGACTCGACTGTCAGGTACTTTATCATTACATCCGCAACACGCTGGTCTACCGGCGTAGTGGCTGAATAATCAAAATAGATGGGTAAATTCAAATCGCTCACGTTATATTTATCTCTAGTTAAATTGTTGTTTAATATCTACAAGTGCTTCAATAAACTGAAACACATCGTCACTTGTATTCTGTTCACCAAAACTCACGCGTATTGCGCCTTTGGCTATTTCAGGTTTTACCGACATTGCCAGTAAAACATGACTGGGCTCAGTGCTTCCACTATCGCAGGCCGAACCACTCGAAACTGCAAAGCCTTTTCTTTCTAACAGCATTAATAGCGCTTCACCATCAATGCCATTCACTGAAAACATAACCGTGTTAGGTAAACGCGGTGCTTCCAGTGAAAAAACGACAATTCCCTGTAGTTCTTTTAATCGATCTATTAATTGCACCTGAAGCTCAGACACATGAGATTTTCGTTGCTGAATCTTTTTTGATGCCAGCTCAGCTGCAGCGCCGAACCCTACAATCGATAACAGGTTTTCGGTACCACTTCTTTTGTTCTTTTCCTGTCCACCACCCACAATCAAAGGCTGTAGATCAACATGGCTTTTAACAACCAAAGCGCCTGAACCTTGCGGTCCATATAACTTATGAGATGACAAACTCATTAAGTCCAGTTTGAGTGCTGCAAAATCAAGCGGCATTTTACCCGCAATCTGGCATGCATCGCTATGAAAAACCACATTATTTATCGAGGTTTTTACTGTATCAACTAAAGTTGATAAATCCTGTAAAACACCGGTTTCATTATTTGCCGCCATTATTGATACCATTTGGGTGGTATCACCTAATTGTTTCTGTAATTCTGTAACGGATATAACACCCTGTGTATCGACAGGTATCATATCCATTTGCCAGCCCTGCTCTGCCATTAATGCAGATGGAGCTATTAGAGACGCATGCTCAATTGCACTTACCGCAAACCTGGATATAGATCGATTTGCTAATACACCCCTGATTGCCAGATTATTTGCTTCTGTTCCGCCAGAAGTAAAAATAACCTCTTTTGGCTGTGCGCCTACAAGGTTTGCAACCTGCATTCTTGCCTGCTCTAATGCATCACGGGTTAAACGACCAAAACGATGCACACTGGACGGGTTACCATATAAACCAGTCATATAAGGCATCATTGCCTCTACCACCTCGGAATCAAGAGGTGTGGTTGCATTATGATCCAGATATACAGGCATTCAGCTACTTAGGATTCGACTACAATAGAACCAATTGGACTTCCATCAGTTCCGGTAACCTGCCCTTCCTGACGTTTTACTACATCAACAACATCATTACGTGACTTCATTTCAGCCAGAGTAATACCATTTAAAAAACCATGTATTTCCTGACTAAGTTCCATCCATAAGTCATGTGTTAAGCATTGATAACTATCGTTACTACAGGTTCCTTCTCCACCACAACTGGTTGCATCATAACTCTCATCAACGGCTACGATAATTTGTGCCATGGAGATATCTTCCTCATCACGAGCAAGCGAATACCCACCACCCGGGCCACGAGTACTGCTCACGACATTATTACGACGTAAGCGAGAAAAAAGCTGTTCTAGATAGGAGAGAGAGATTCCCTGACGTTGTGAGATGTCAGCGAGAGACACAGGCCCCTGCTCCTGGTGAAAAGCAAGGTCTAATACAGCGGTAACCGCATAGCGGCCTTTAGTGGTCAGTCTCATTACTTAATCTCTTGCATGAGTTCATCCTGATAAATTCAGGAGTCATAAACGAGGCGCAAGTATACTCAAACCCGAGTATTTTAGTCAAGTATTAAGATTCCCCCTAAGTAGTTAAAATTTAAGGGTTTTCAGTTGTATCTTTTGCAGTATTTTGATCTGCATCAATTTCCGATAAATCTACTTCATGGTGGCTGGACTCAGTTTGAATCTCAAGATCACCCAGTTTTGGAATTTGAATATCATCCAGTTCAGCATCCATTGCTTTAAGCGCCTTGCACATACGCTCCATTTTTTCATCCATCACATGAATATGATCTAACATGCAATTGATAGCGGTCGCCACCGGATCAGGTGCATCCTGCGCAACACCATAAGCATCAAAGCCCATTTTCTCAGCCGTCTTTGCTCTCTGATCATTTTTATCAAGCGTTGCTTTCTCAATGACTCGCCCAGGCACGCCCACTACCGTTGCCCCCTGAGGTACATCTTTAGTCACCACGGCATTAGAACCTACGCGGCCACCTGTTTTGATAGTAATAGGCCCAAGCACTTTTGCCCCGGCACCTATAACAACATTATTTTCAAGCGTAGGATGTCTCTTGCCCTTACTCCACGTTGTGCCACCTAAAGTAACACCATGATAAAGCGTAACGTCATCGCCTATTTCAGCAGTTTCACCTATCACGATGCCAGTACCATGATCGATAAAGAAACGCCGGCCGATTTTTGCACCCGGGTGAATCTCAATACCGGTATACCAGCGAACAATATTAGACAAAACACGTGCTAGCCACTTGAGGTCGCTTTTATATAAGGCATGTGAAAAACGGTGAAAAATGAGCGCATGAACACCTGGGTAGGTGGTAATAATCTCAAAAAATGTACGTGCGGCCGGATCACGATCAAATACGCTGTTTACATCTTCTTTAAGGTCTTTTAGAAATGAAGACAAGATAATCTCAATATTAGTTAATTCTGATGTCTATAGTTTGAAAGAAAATCACCAATGCGGTCAAGTGCCATCTGCAATTTTTCTATATTTTGAGTATAAGCAAAACGTACATACCGGTTTGCCTGATGCTCACCAAAATCAATTCCGGGGGTTATTGCAACATGAGACTGATGTAATAAATCATTACAAAACTTAAAACTGTCATGCGTAAATTTTGAAACATCTGCATAAATATAAAATGCACCACCCGGTTTAACATTTATTTTAAAACCCATGCTTATCAAACCGGCCAGTAAGAATTCTCGGCGTTTATTTAATTCATCTCGCTGAGCATCTAGACACTTTAAAGTTTCTTCATTAAATGCAGATAAAGCCGCATATTGTGAAACTGTTGGAGGAGATAAAAACAGGTTTTGCGCAAGACGATCTACGGGTTCAATAAAGGCATCTGGAACAACTAACCAGCCTAGTCGCCATCCCGTCATTGTGAAAAATTTTGAAAAGCTGTTAATCACAAAAACATCTGAGCTCAATTCAGCAGCAGAAAAATCCATCTGGTCATACACCAGCCCCTGATAAATTTCATCAACCAGTAAAAATCCTTTTTTCTTTTTAACAAGATTAATTATTTTCTGCATCTCATCACGACCAATCAAAGTCCCGGTCGGATTTGAAGGTGAAGCTAAAAGAACAGCCGCCGTATTATCCTGCCAGTTAGTTTCAATTAACTGATGTGTTAACTGATAACGCGTATCCGCATCAACGGGAATAGTCTGGGCACAGGCATCTAACAAACGTACAAAATGTCGATTGCAGGGATAACCCGGATCAGCCATTAACACATTTTGACCTGAATTTATCAGCACAGATAAAGCAAGCTGCAATGCACCTGATGCACCGGGAGTAATGATAATGTTATCGGGTTTTACCGTAGCGTTTAAACGCTGTCGGTAATATTCAGAGATTTTTGACTTCAACTCTGGAAGCCCAGTGGCGGCAGTATATTTTGTATAACCAGATTCAATTGCCTGAATAGCCGCATTATTTATAATCTGCGATGTAGGGAAATCAGGCTCACCTACCTCAAGATGAATAACATCATGCCCCTGTGTTTCAAGTTTTTTTGCCTGAGCCAGTAAATCCATAACATAAAATGGACTGATACCCTGCATGCGACTGGCAATTTGATCGTCTTTCATTTGTAATACATTTACTCGAATAGCGGTTAAAACTAAATTATGATTAATCCATCTGTATATAGTGTATTCTTCAAATATTATTATTTGGTTAAATCGCTTCAGACAAAACGTACTAAACAGTTTTTAAGAAACAATTAAGCTAACTAACAGATAACTCAGGGCATTAATAAATATATATGAAATTACTTTTTAAAATCACACTATTTTTTACGCTTGCCATATCCGGCACCGCTTTCGCTTTTCCACAATCAAACCCGGTACCCGGTGGCATTGTACTGTTACCACTGGATAATAACCATATTGCCAGTACAGCTAGATTCAATAAACGAAAATTAGCGGTCGTAAGTGATGATAAAGCAAAATACCTTTTAATTGGACTGTCTCTAAACACCAAACCAGGTAAACATTATATTGAAATTCGCAATAATCAGGGCAAAACTGAAAAGCTTGGCTTCGATGTTAAATCAAAAACTTATAAAGCTCAGTATTTAACGATCAAAAACAAACGTAAGGTCAATCCATATGAAAAAGATATGGAACGCATTTTGAGTGAGAAAAAACGTAAAGCAAAAGCAAAGAAAATATGGACGACTGATCCGACAAAAGCTGATTTCACCGTTCCGGTTGATGGTCGAATTTCAAGTATCTTTGGTTTAAGACGCTTTTTTAATGAACAGGCGCGACGCCCACACTCAGGTCTTGATATAGCTGCACCACAGGGTACCCCCATAAAAGCGGTAGAATCCGGCACCATTATTGAATCCGGTGATTTTTTCTTTAGTGGCAATATGGTTTATCTGGATCATGGCCAGGGTCTGATTAGCCTGTATGCTCACATGCATACCATTACAGTCAAACCGGGTGATAAGATTGAAAAAGGCCAAATCATTGGCACCGTTGGTGAAACCGGACGGGTCACAGGCCCTCATTTACACCTGGCGATCATTGCAAATCGAACAACAGTCGATCCATTACAATTTCTGCCACAACTCTCTGAAAAAGCGGCTGAATATTACAAATCGGAATAAATTGAGCACTAATTTGTAAAAAAAGCTTAAAGAACTTGCTTAATGTCTCAAATTATTGATAATTGTGCCGCATTATTTATCACGTTTTATCGCTGAGAAGAGCTTAATGGCAAAAGAAGAAGCATTACAAATGGACGGCACGGTTTTAGAAACCCTGCCAAATACTATGTTCCGTGTAGAACTTGAAAATGGTCATGTTGTGACAGCCCATATTTCAGGCCGTATGCGTAAGCATTACATTCGCATAATGACAGGCGATAAGGTAACAGTCGAAATGACACCTTACGATCTTGAAAAAGGCCGTATCGTTTATCGCGAAAAGTAAGTTATTCAAATTCCCATTAAAAAAGGCCGTGTATTACACGGCCTTTTTTATTTCCTGAAATAATGATTAAACAGGATTTAACTCTCTACAGTCTCCTTTTCCTGAACCTCAACCTGTAAATCATCGCTTTCTGCATTCAAACTAACCTTAACGTCTCCGCCTTTCGCCAGTTTTCCAAATAAAAGCTCATCTGCAAGCACGCGTTTTAAGTGCTCCTGAATGACACGCGCCATTGGTCTCGCACCCATTTTAGGGTCATAACCTTTCTTAGCTAACCAGTTACGCGCTTTATTATCAACATGCATAGATACTTTCTTCTGCTCAAGTTGATGCTCGAGTTGAATAATAAATTTATCCACAACATTGCTAATCGTACGTTCATCCAGCGGTTTGAACTGAATAATGCCATCAAGGCGATTTCGGAATTCAGGCGTAAACATACGCTTTAACTCTTCCATACCATCAGTCGCGTTATCCTGCTCATGGAAACCCATTGAGCGACGACTAATCATCTGCGCCCCTGCATTGGTTGTCATAATCAGAATGACATTACGGAAATCCGTCTTACGGCCGTTTGTATCGGTAAGCGTACCGTGATCCATAACCTGTAATAACAGATTAAATACATCCGGATGTGCCTTCTCAATCTCATCGAGCAGTAATACAGAATGAGGGTGCTTATTGATAGAATCAGTCAATAAACCGCCCTGATCAAAACCCACATATCCCGGTGGAGCGCCTATCAATCGTGAAACAGTATGGCGTTCCATGTATTCAGACATATCAAAACGTATAAACTCAATGCCCATCACTTTGGCGAGCTGCTTGGTTACTTCCGTCTTACCCACCCCGGTTGGGCCTGCAAACAGAAATGAACCAACGGGCTGATCCGGATTACCCAAACCTGAGCGTGACATTTTTATCGCATTAGACATATTGTCGATGGCTTCATCCTGACCAAATACAACCAGTTTCAGGTTACGTTTAAGATTCTTCAATACCGTCGTATCTGAAGAAGAAACGGTTTTAGCCGGGATACGTGCCAGTTTAGCGATAATATTTTCAATATCATTAACATTGATGTTTTTAGACTTACCATCTTTGTTATTCATATTACGATGAGCACCCGCTTCATCAATCACATCGATAGCTTTATCAGGCAGGAAACGATCCATCATATAACGACTGGATAATTCAACAGCTGATTTGAGTGCATTCAGGCTATATTTAACATTATGGTGTTCTTCATAATGTGGTTTCAGGCCACGTAATATTTCAACGGTTTCCGAGATGCTTGGTTCATCTACATCTATCTTCTGGAAACGTCGCGTTAATGCATGATCTTTTTCAAAAATACCTCTGAACTCCTGATAGGTCGTAGAACCGATACACTTAAGTTCACCTGATGCTAACATCGGCTTAATCAGATTAGAGGCATCCATTACACCACCGGATGCAGAACCAGCACCAATAATGGTATGAATTTCATCAATAAAGAGTATTGCACCAGGATCATCTGAAAGCTGCTTTAACACCCCTTTCAGACGCTTTTCAAAATCACCCCGATATTTGGTACCTGCGACCAGTGCACCCAGATCGAGGGAGTAGATAGTTGAACCATTTAGAATATCTGGCACTTCATCGTCAACCACCTTTTTAGCCAGACCTTCAGCCAGAGCGGTTTTACCCACACCGGCTTCACCGACTAGTAACGGATTATTTTTACGACGACGACATAAAATCTGTACCATGCGCTCAACTTCACTCTCACGACCGATTAATGGGTCGATCTTGTTCTGCATGGCTTTTATATTGAGATTAACCGCATATTTGTCTAATGGCTGATTTTCAGTATCACCCATATCATCAACAGATGAGTCTATATCTGCCGGACCATCATCTTCTTCTGATATTTTTGAAATACCATGGGAAACATAATTAACTATATCCAGTCGATTTACATCCTGCTGATGTAATAGATAAATTGCCTGTGATTCCTGTTCACCATAAATGGCAACAAGTACATTAGCACCGGTAACTTCTTTCTTACCTGATGATTGAACATGAAATACCGCACGTTGAAGTACACGCTGAAAACCTAAAGTTGGCTGAACTTCACCAATCTGATCTTCATGAAATACGGGGGTATTTTCATCCAGATACTGGGAGAGATCGCCTTTTAGGCGTAATAGATCGGCACCACAGGCTTTCAATACAGAATTTGCACTGCTGTTATCCAGCAGAGCCAGTAATAAATGCTCTACCGTAATATATTCATGCCGCTTATTGCGTGCTTCATTAAACGCGACGTTTAGTGAAGCCTCTAGCTCCTTACTCAACATAACATCGCCTCATTAGTTATGAGTGGAGAACCAACGTCGTGGCTCAGCCACTTTTATCAATTAATAACCTGATTACTCAGTAGCAGATCAAGCTTCTTCCATCGTACACATCAGCGGATGCTGGTGCTGTCTGGAGTAGTCATTAACCTGCTCTACCTTGGTTTCTGCTATCTGGTAGTTAAATTCACCGCAAACTGCTTCGCCCTTGGTGTGCACCAGTAACATGATCTGCGTTGCTTCTTCCTGGTTCATTTTGAAAAATTTACTCAGGATCTGCACCACAAATTCCATTGGCGTGTAATCATCATTTAATAATACGACCTTGTATTTCTTAGGAGGTTTCAATTTAGGTTTGGCTTCTTCAACCGCCAGACCGTCATTTAGATCCCAGTCAGATTCATGATCACTCATGCCATACTCTCATTGTAGTTCAAGCTTTTAGGGTTTTCCGAAAATAGCTGTATTTTAAACACGCAGTGTTTTTTCAACACATGGATATACCCTATAATCAGGTAATATGAGTATTTTACACGAAAATAATAACAATTAGACACACCATTTTTATGATCATTAAGATAATTAAAGAAAAAAAGTCTTACCAATCGTCTGAACGGGTGATTTAAACTACTCTTAACTCAGGCTATAGTATAAAGTTCCGCGGCTATGTAAATCTGGCTTTGACTAACAACGGCATAAATCGAACTTTACATTATAAAAATGAACATAAAACACCTCAAATTAAACATACTTTTACTGCTTCTTATAAATAGCATGCAGGTAAATTTGTACGCTGATACATATGATTCTTCAGCTTCTGTATTCAGATTTCAGAAAGAGATGGCAAAACGCGGCAATGCGGAATCACAGTTTAAATTAGGCCTGATGTATGAAACCGGATCAGGTATAAAAAAGAGCCCAGTGCTTGCCATTATCTGGTATAAAAAAGCAGAATTTCAAAACTATAAACCCGCTAGTAATCGTTTAACTTATCTTGAAATCAAAGAAAATGGCTTTAGAGAAAAACACGAAGAATGGTTAAAAAAACTTAAAACTGATGCTCGATTTCACGAAGGTGAAGCCTTGTTCTTACTGGGTCAAATGTATTCAGAAGGCACAGGGGTAAATAAAAGTCTGACCCGTTCTTTGAAACTTTTACGAAAAGCCGCAGGCGGAAACATACCTGGATCAGATACTGAAATTGCGCGTGTTGAAGCAGAATTAGCTCAGTTACAGGATCAATACCTGACTGAAGAAGAAAAGCAAAATATCGTACCCATTGTTATATTACCGGTTAAAAAAGCAGTTACAACACCCCCTGTTGCTACCCCGACAAAAATAACACCCACTGTCGCAAAAACAACAAAAACAGGTAATATAAAAACGACTAAATCGCCTGCAAAAAAACCAGTACAAAAAACAAAAACAGTTAAAAAAGAAACAAAAGCAA
Source organism: endosymbiont of Galathealinum brachiosum (assembly GCA_003349885.1). Classification (NCBI taxonomy): domain Bacteria; kingdom Pseudomonadati; phylum Pseudomonadota; class Gammaproteobacteria; species endosymbiont of Galathealinum brachiosum. The sequence goes on from QFXC01000014.1 coordinate 9,108, forward strand.
AAAATCAACAGGCAAAACTTGTTACGGAAAAATCAAAACCCGTTATTAAAACCGCCCCCCCTAAAGCTGAAGTAAAAGATGAGGATCATCCAATGGACATGATTTGTGGTGGTCGTAATCGTTTTAGCAGAGGTTGCCGCTAAATTTAAAGAATACGATTAACTTTTCCATTTAAACACTCCCCCTCCTTCTTTTTTCTACCTATCTGAACATTAATAAGCTCACAACTGCCTAATTAGTAAACCATACATTTCTAATCATCACTTTCTGTTCTATACTTCGTTATTCAGATAAACGGTTTAAACAAGGGTTTTAATCATGGCAGATAAGTACAGCTTAACCAATTCAGCTACCGGTGACTGTGTAAACCTGGACTTAGTTTCGGGTACAGATGGCCCTTCAGCGCTCGACATAACTGCACTATATAAAGAAAAAGGTTTATTAGCATTTGACCCGGGCTTTGTATCTACCGCCAGCTGTACAAGCTCAATCACCTACATAGATGGTGAAAAAGGTATTTTACGTTACCGTGGATATCCAATTGAGCAACTTGCCGCTAAAAGTAATTTTCTGGAAGTTGCGCATTTGTTGTTGTATGGAGAATTACCAACAGCAACTGAACTGGTCGATTTTGAAAGCATCATCATGCACCACACAATGATTCGTGAAACAATGCGAACGTTTTTTGATGGATTCCATTATAACGCTCACCCTATGGCAATCATGATCGGTGTAACCGGTTCTATGTCTGCGTTTTATCATGACTCACTCGATATACATAACCCCCGTCATCGTGAAATTTCTGCTCACCGAATGATCGCTAAAATTCCAACTATCGCTGCTGCCTGTTACAAACATAATGTGGGCGAACCGTTTATATATCCTAGAAATGATCTAGATTATTGTGGTAATTTTCTACACATGATGTTCGCTACCCCCTGCGAAGAATACGTACCGAACAAAACAGCTATTGAAGCCATGAATCTGTTATTTATCTTACATGCAGACCATGAACAAAATGCCAGTACCTCAACGGTTCGCTTAGCCGGTAGTTCTGGAGCAAACCCGTTTGCCTGCATTGCATCAGGTATTGCATCACTGTGGGGGCCTGCTCATGGCGGTGCAAATGAAGCTGTTTTGAAAATGCTTGAAGAAATTGGTGATGTATCAAACATACCTAAATATATAGCCAAAGCAAAAGATAAAAATGACCCGTTCCGTTTAATGGGATTCGGTCATCGCGTTTATCGTAACTTTGATCCACGCGCTACACTGATACGTGAAATGTGCCATAAAGTTCTCGCTGAAATCTCCGATAAAGATAACCCATTGCTACAACTTGCGGGTGAACTGGAAGAAGTTGCTTTGAAAGATGAATATTTCATTGAAAGAAAACTCTATCCAAACGTTGATTACTATTCAGGCATTATTTATAGAGCGTTAAATATTCCCGCCAATATGTTTACGGTTATGTTCTCAATCGCGAGAACAGTTGGATGGGTCGCACACTGGAGTGAAATGATATCTGATCCATCACAACGAATTGGAAGACCTCGTCAGATATATGTTGGCGCTAAACAAAGAGATTATGTGCCAATAGACAAGCGTTAAACGTCACTATAAAACCTCAGAGCACAAACTAAAAAGCATCAATATCCGATTGAATATTGATGCTTTTTTAATTCAGATTAATTTAAATTAATAATGAAATGCGTACTGAATACTTTCGTATTAGTTAATTTTTATTTACACGCACCTTCATCATAACTAATAACATTTTCATTTGAACATGCAGTGCAGGCATTAGAAAACGTTTTGTGATTACCATCCGATTCAAAACCACATACCGGAGTATAATCACGTGTACAAACCTGAGATCTGGGTGATTCACATTGCGTTAATTTCTTATCAACTACATCTTTCTCCGGTGACATAGCACAGGACAATGATGTAACAGATACAAAAACCATAAGAATAGCGCTCAGAACATTATTATTTATTTGACGAAATTTAATCATATTTTTTATCGATTCACTCCAGTAGAGAATTCCAGGATGGCCGGTTTTAATTCTGTATTTAGCGTTTTACTTACCTGAGTCATTAAACGGCTTTCAGCATCATTGCGCTGTAATGCAGAGACTTTCAAAGGCCATTGTTTACGGCCACGAATACGACCATTCGCTTCTACCAGCTTCACACTTAACTTACCTCTTAACCAGTACCAGTTCTGTCTGAAGCCAAGGTCTTGAACATCTAAATTTGCAACCAGCGTGAAATCTGAAGCGCCGTTTCCAGCTGGAAAACCCGCATTTCCCATGGCCGATTTAAGTAACTGATTTAACTTACCAATGGGATCAGTATCAACATCTGTACCAATTTTAAGCGATTGCAATTTGTTTTCTAACTTGCCATTAAGATCAGCAATATTCCATTTTGCAGGCGACCCTTTACCCCGGGTATCAATAACTTTAAGCATATTTTGCAATGTTTGACGCTCATATTGTAGAGCAACTGCTTTTTCAAGAGCAGACAATGAGAACAATATATCGTTCTGAGAATTACTGCGATTTAGCATGGCCTCTGTTTCACTATCAATCCGAGACATTTCACTTTTTATATTATTACCGGCATGTGCACGATCTAATACGGCAAGTGAATGATAGGTGAATACGGTGGTATCTTTCCATGTTTCTGCGATACGTGCGCCGCGTATAATGCTATCTGTGCGCACCTGAATTTGCTGAGCTACATGTTGTTTCTTTGTATAATCTTCCGCGCCATTTTTAACTGAAACATGGGTATCAGATTTAGTCGTCGAAGATTCTTTAATATGTGTTTCGAAAATTTTACTTAGATTACCGAGTGCTCTATTTTTTGCCAGTTCAGCATTTGAAGCTGAGCCGGTCGCTGTCATGTACTGGTTGTTTGGATAGAATCCGGCATCCCCTTCAACCCAGTCTGGTTTAGGATCAGCTAAAAGCGGACTTGAAATAAAAAACAGACCTGTAAGAAGGCCCGCAATAAATTTACTTTTATTTTTCATGTATTAATAATTCCATTATTCAACATTTGGGTGGGTTCATTGTACTGACAGAACCCACCCATGTGAAGACTAGGTTGCTGGTGTTGCAGCTGGAGCTGCCGCCTGACCACCTACTGGCTGCATTGGAACCGCTTTAGGCTCTGGTGCAGTCCAACGTTTGCTGACTACAGATTTAGCACCTGCCTTGATGCTCACATTACGTGTAATCGTATCAACTACCGCACCCGTTGGGCCAACCACTTCAATCAGGACTTTATGTTTACCCTGTGGAAGGAAAACACGTGCAAGTTTAAATTCCTGCGGTAAAGTATTCCAGCATCGAGTATCCGCAATTTCAGTACCCTGATTAACTGCCATCATTGCAAGCTGACCAAGGAAACCACCCTGATTTCCCGCTTCTTCTTCGGCTTTCTTCTTGATAACCGCACGCGCAATTGCACGAGTAGTAATAATCGGCATATCTTCAGCCAATGCCGCTCTTGCCAGTCCGTCAATATTAGAAACAATTTCTAATGGATAATATTTACCATCAATATTCAAACGCACTTTATTTAAAACAACTGGTGGATTGGGGTAATCAGGAACAGCCACTTTAATATTTAAAGCCAGTGCTGAAGAAAATGTCTGAAACACTTTCTCTTCACGTTGAGGCGCCAGACCATTACCAAACACAACCACTAACTCACCCTTACCTTTAGTTTTTGGTGCTTTGTATTTAGATAGACCAAACTGTTTCTTATAGTCTTTATACTCACCCCATAACTTCATTCTTGCCAGCATTCTTAACAGGTCATGCTTAAGTGTTTTAGGTACATTTAAACCATGTTTTTCTTTAGTATTACGATATGCATCAACTGCTTTTCTGTAAGAAACGGTAGCTGTATCTTCTTCGCCTAACATTTCAAACATAATGCCTGAGAAATAACGCATGAATGGTGTTTCATCTTTTGGCTCTCCCCACTCATCCATTTTAACCTGAGACTGAAGCAGCTCTACACGTGATGAATCAATATCACCCATAGATAAATAGTTAGCCGCCATATACAGATGAACTAGAACCTGCTCAAATTTGTAACCCTGAAAATCAATACTTTCATCATTGGTTACAGCAGCACCCGCCTGTTGTGAAATAGACGTTGTATATAATTCTGATATCTTTTCTTTAGCTAATTCAAAAGCCTCATTACTGCCTTTATAATCTTTGTTTAAACGTCGTAACAAACCGACATTCATGTTTTCCATTACACCTTCAACTTCACTTGCCAGATGTTTTTCCGCTTCGATTAAAGCAAGATCATTTCGGTTTAACTCCATCATCTGACGCATACCGCGTGTTTTATCAGCTGATGTTGCACAACCCTGTAATGTTAGAATAGCCAGGGCAGCCAGCACAGCTCCCATACGACCGAGTAGACGAATACTCATTATGGTTTACCTCTTAACGTAGTTTATATATGCAGGTTTAATACCTGTTTTTATGACTTACTTATTATTTTATTACGTTCATAATCTAACTGAACGTCAGGTCGTCCCTGACCCTTTATATCTTTTAATCCTGTTATAAATATAGCGGGTTTATTTAGAAACCAAAGCTACTTTTCTCAACAGTTTTCTTGATTTTCTTCTGACCAACCCAGACTTTACGGTTGCTTTCTAGATCAATCAACGTCAAATCAACCTGATAGAAACGCGCCTGTGAGCCACTTGCTGCATCTACGATAGTATTGATTGTGCCTTTCAGCATAAAATCAGCGCCGGCTTCATTACCCATTGCTTTACGTGTGCTCTCACTTGCATTTAAATCCTGATCACGACGTTCTGAACGAATTTCATCACGCTCTGAAGCAGATGCCACAAATTCAACTTCACCAGAGTTAATTAACTCTTTTTCCAGATCGCGAATAAACGTACGAGTATTTATATGTTCATGGCTCAGGTTACGAACAGTACCCACAATAACAGTTGGCGGCTTGCCCTTGGCACGATTGAACTTGGTTAACCAACGACGTGTTAGAACATCGTCAATCATTTCACGAGAAACCAGTCGTGAGTCCGTGTCATTCCACTTACCACTTAAATCGGTAACTGCATTTGTATCAACACGGCTAACTTTTTTGTTACAACCCGCTGTAAAGGCCAATAAAGCACTTAATGCCACTACAGAAATGACTCGGCCCAGTTTTAAAGACTGCATATTTACTCTCCATTAATTGTATATTTTTTATGAGTTAATCTTTGTATAGATCAATTAGAAGTCTTTGCAGAGTGTAGGTCATGAAATGGAAAAGCGTTAAGAAACAATCCAATTTACCTCAAAAATTGCTAAGAGGTAGCAATCAGTTTGTTATCTAAGCGAACAGATCAATAACTTACAACATACATGTCGGACAACTGATTTTTATAAAGTGATGTATTTATACCACTATTTATCACTAAAAACAGTCTTTTAGGTGTAAAAATTATGTTATCTTGCCGATCATGAAATCTGTTGACACAATTTTACACGCCCGCTGGATTTTACCGGTTACAGAATCAGACCCGTTATTACACGATCATTGCATCATTATTGATGACGGACGTATCACGGACATTCTGCCCAGTTCAGAAAGCACAAATTTATATACCGCCCAGATTGAGAAAACCTACAATCAGCATTTACTCATGCCGGGCTTAATTAACGCGCACACACATAGCCCCATGAGTTTGTTCCGTGGCATAGCAGACGATCTGCCACTTGAAGACTGGTTAAACAATCATATCTGGCCGGCTGAAGCAAAATGGGTGAGTGATGAATTTGTACATGATGGCACCCAGTTAGCCATTGCAGAAATGATCCGCTCCGGCACCACCTGCTTTAATGACATGTATTTTTTTCCAGAAGTCACCGCACGACTTGCACGTGACATTGGCATACGTGCCTGCATTGGATTAATTGCTGTCGAATTCCCCAGCGCCTGGGCCAGTAATGCAGATGAATATATAGACAAAGGTCTGGAACTACGCGATCACTTTCGCAGTGACAGTTTAATTCACACTCCCTTTGCACCCCATGCTCCCTTTACAGTTTCAGATGCACCTTTAAGTCGTATACGTGTGCTTGCAGATGAAATGGATTTACCCATTCATATACATGTTCATGAAACTGCCGATGAAATTGAACAGTCGATTAAACAACATGGTAAACGCCCTTTAGAAAGACTTAATGAACTTGGTCTGGTATCACCCAATTTAATGGCTGTACATTTAACTCAGGTAACAGACGAAGAAATCACATTACTCGCCGAATCCAGCAGCCATGTAGTGCACTGCCCAGAATCTAATTTAAAACTGGCCAGCGGATTCTGCCCAGTTAAAAAACTCATGGATGCGGGCATTAATGTCGCACTTGGCACAGATGGCAGCGCCAGCAACAATGATTTAAATATGCTGGGAGAAATGCATACAGCCAGTTTACTCGCTAAAGGCGTTAGCGGAGATGCAACTGCCCTCACCGCGATGCAAACCATTCGCATGGCAACCATAAATGGTGCAAAAGCACTTGGCCTGGATCAAGACACAGGAAGCCTTGAAGCTGGAAAATACGCAGATATAACCGCTATCGATTTTTCAGCCCTTGAAATGAACCCGATATACGATCCGGTTGCTAACCTGGTTTATAGCGCTGGCCGTGAACAGGTAACCGATGTATGGGTTGCGGGTCGTCATTTATTAAAAGATAAAGAACTCACGACTCTGGATGAACAGGATATAATGAACAAATGCAGGAAATGGAATGAAGTCATTTCCACATTTGAGAATGAAGAATAAATTGTAACCTTGTCGGTATGACACAGGATTAAGTCTGTTTACTTTGTAGGTGTTCCTTCAGGTGCACAATATAGTTGCTATGAAATCAGCTGGCTAATGTGCACCTGAAGGTGCACCTACATAAAAATGCAACGAATTATAGAAACCTTCATTCTAAGCAAAGTCGAAGAATGAAAGATTTAAGTTATCAACAATAAGATGAATTTTAAAGTATGACCACACTCAACGTAGATCCAGCCGAAATAGCTAAATTTGAAGAACTCGCCAGCCGCTGGTGGGATCGTCAGGGCGAATTCAAACCCCTGCATGAAATTAACCCTCTGCGTTTACACTATATAGATGAACGTGTTCAGTTAAATGGTAAACGTGTTCTTGATGTTGGCTGCGGCGGCGGAATTCTGTCTGAAAGCATGGCTCAGCTGGGTGCCGATGTTAGCGCGATTGATATGGGCAAAGCCCCGCTTTCTGTTGCTAAATTACACGCTATGGAAAGTGATGTTGAAGTTAACTACCAGCAAATTACAGTAGAAGAACTGGCCGAGCAACAGCCCCATTCATTCGATGCGGTTACCTGCATGGAAATGCTCGAACATGTGCCCAACCCGGCTTCAGTTATTAAAGCCTGCCAGATGTTAGTTAAACCCGGCGGTTCGGTTTTTTTCTCAACCATTAATCGTAACCCCAAGGCTTACCTGTTTGCCATTGTTGGTGCAGAGTACTTATTAAAAATGCTGCCCACTGGCACACATGAATATGCTAAATTTATCAAACCATCCGAGTTAGATGAATGGTCACGCGAATCAGACCTGCAGTTAAAAAACATTACCGGCATGACATATAATCCTGTTACCAGTCACTACAAGCTGGGTAAGGATGTTGATGTAAATTACATGACACATTATCTATCACCTGCTGAATAAACTTCATATGAGTAAAATAAATACGGTCCTGTTTGATCTGGACGGCACCTTAATTGATACCGCACCAGATATGGCTAATGCACTTAATATCCTGCTTGAAGAAGAAGGTTTTGATATTTTGAGCTTTGCCCATATTCGCCCAGTTGTTTCAGATGGCAGTGCTGCGCTGGTTCAACTGGGTTTTCCGCAGTTAGAAGATGAATCAACAATTGATCGACTCAAAAAACGCTATCTGGAAATTTACGAAAATAAACTGTGTGTTCATTCGGTTTTATTTCCCGGCATGAAAAAACTCATTGAACACATAGAAGACCAGGAAATGCGCTGGGGCGTTGTCACCAATAAACCCGGCTGGTTAACCGATCCATTAATGGAACAGATAGGTTTAGCCGAACGCGCTGCCTGTATTATCAGTGGTGATAGCACTAAAAATCGTAAACCACATCCTGAGCCCATGTATCTTGCCTGCAAACAGGCTAATAGCCGCCCTGAAAACTGCATTTATATCGGTGATGCTCAAAGAGACATACAGGCTGGTGTTAATGCGGGCATGCAAACTGTCATTGCTAATTACGGTTATATTGGCAACTGGGAAAGCACAAATGAATGGGGCGCTGATTTTAGCGTCGATAAAGCAGATGAAATTATTGATCTGTTATAAATAGCTGTCTATTTAGTAAAAAGTTACTTGTATATTTCACCACTTCACCGCATTATTCGCAAAGTTGCAGTTGTCACATTTTTGTAACAACTTTGTAACCAAATAAACACATAATACGCGACTCTTAAATCAACCTGAATAAACGCTGATCGGCGAGGTAACTCTTTTGGAATTTAAAGATATTAAACGCATAGACAATGCGAATTTAAAGGGACGTGGTGAATCATTGCGTCTGGGTCTGTCAATGGTATTTATCGTTGGCATTATGCTGGTAACAGGCTCCACAGTTATTGGCATTGAAAACGGTTTCTTATTAGTAGCCGCTGCGATGATTGGTGGCTATATGGCAATGAACATCGGTGCAAACGATGTTGCCAACAATGTGGGGCCCGCGGTTGGCTCACGCGCACTGACCTTAACCGGTGCCATTGTTATTGCTGCAATATTCGAAGCAGCCGGTGCACTCATTGCCGGTGGTGACGTTGTCAGCACCATCAAAAAAGGCATTATCGATCCAAAGATGATTGCTGATTCCAGCACCTTTATTTATCTAATGATGGCAGCACTCCTGTCCGGTGCATTATGGCTTAATCTGGCAACAGCGGTTGGTGCGCCCGTTTCAACAACTCACTCTATAGTCGGTGGTGTACTCGGCGCAGGTATAGCAGCCGGCGGTTTCGCCATTGCTGACTGGGGTAAAATGAGTCAGATAGCCGCCAGCTGGATAATTTCTCCCGTGTTAGGTGGTTTAATAGCGGCCGGTTTCCTCTATACCATCAAGCGAACCATTACTTACAAAGCAGAGATGACCGAAGCCGCAAAAAAAGTTGTGCCTATCCTTGTCTCGATTATGGCCTGGGCATTTGCAACTTACCTTATCCTTAAAGGCATAAAGAAACTGATAAAAGTAGATTTTCTATCAGCAGCCGGCATCGGCATTGCAATTGCAATCGCGGTTTTCTTTATTGTAAAACCACTCATTGCAAATGCTGCAAACAGTATTTCGAATGATAAATCGGGTGTTAATAGACTCTTCACCATTCCATTAATTTTTGCCGCGGCATTACTCAGTTTTGCACACGGTGCAAACGATGTAGCAAATGCAGTTGGCCCGTTAGCGGCAATCAATGATGCCATTATGCAGGGTGGTGTTTCCACAAAAGCATCCATCCCAACCTGGGTAATGATGATTGGTGCAGTCGGTATTGCATTAGGTCTGGCTTTATACGGCCCGAAACTAATCAAAACCGTCGGTACAGAAATTACCGAGTTAGACCAGATGCGTGCATTCAGCATAGCCATGGCCGCTTCTATCACAGTAATTATCGCCAGCCAGTTAGGGTTACCCGTCAGCTCAACCCACATAGCAGTCGGTGGTGTATTCGGTGTCGGTTTCCTACGTGAATACCTTAAAACCAGCTACTCAACCATGGTAGAAGAAATTAAAACCCACCATGACGAGCAGGACGAAGAAGCAATAGAAGCTTTCCTGAATGACTTCAAAAAAGCGCCTTTAGAAGAAAAGAGCAATATGCTCAAAAAGCTAAAGAAGCACTCAGCAACAGCCGAGTTATCCAAGAAAGAGCGCAAACAGTTACGTAAAGTGTACAAACACGAACTGGTTAAACGTTCACAGTTAATCAAAATAGCCGCAGCATGGGTTATTACTGTGCCTGCCACAGGTTTGATGGCAGCAATGATTTACTTCATGATTCGAGGTGTAATGCTTCCTTAAGCGAAGTCGTAAGTCTTTAGTCGTAAGTCTTTAGTCGTAAGTCTTAAGCGGGCTCTCCTTTGGAGAGCCCGCTTTTTTTTGTCATCCTGAACATTAGTGAAGGATCTTAAACCCGTAAAATCAGTCAACTTCATGAAGTCAGATCCTCCCACTTTGATCAGAATGTCAGCAATTTTATATCTGTTTTTACCTGTGACTTTGCCTTTGATTTTGCTTGTTGACTAACGACTAAAGACTTCTGACTTACGACTAATATTTCAAACATTGATCACGATTTAACCACAACATATAGTGCCCTCTCCAATCAGGACACACAAGGACATACCGTTCATCTGTAAATCACTACTTTTCAGAATTGACTAATATCAAGCGCATAACCAGCCACATCAAGCTATGCCAGAGTTTATACATAATTACCCACAACTTATCCCCATCTCTATGATAATTCATTACTTGAAACCACAACATGTTGTGTTATTTTATACGAAAGACCACTACATAAGCATAATGAATGGCTAATACAGATTTCAGAGCGCTGGCCTGAAAAAGACCATTTAGAGCTTGTGTTACACGATTAAAGACCACGTTTAAAGTTACATATAATAATAAGGATAAATGAATGAGCGCACCGCAATTGCAGGCTGTCCCAAACAATATCAATGAAGTCCCCTTTCAGGAAGCATCTCTGGATATCTGGGATACTAAATATCGCCTGAAAACAAAAGAAGGCGAAGCGGTAGATAACGATATAGATGAAACCTATGCACGCGTTGCGAAAGCACTATCCGATGTAGAAACCACAGACGAATTAAAGAAAGAATGGCATGAGAAATTTCTCTGGGCACTGCGCCACGGCGCCATTCCTGCTGGCCGTATTATTTCTAATGCGGGTGCTCAGGAGCACAAGCCAGCCACATCAACAATCAATTGCACTGTATCGGGCATTATCACCGATTCAATGGACGGCATTCTTGAAAAAGTACACGAAGCGGGCTTAACCCTTAAAGCCGGCTGCGGCATTGGTTATGAGTACTCTACCCTGCGCCCTAAAGGCGGTTATGTTTCAGGTGCAGGCGCATATACCTCTGGCCCGCTGTCATTTATGGATATCTACGACAAGATGTGTTTCACCGTATCATCGGCTGGTGGTCGTCGTGGCGCACAAATGGCAACCTTCGATGTAGGTCACCCCGATGTATTTGATTTCATTAAAGCGAAACGTGAAGACGGTCGTTTACGTCAGTTTAACCTGTCACTGTTAATCACAACTGACTTCGTAGAAGCGGTTAAAAATGACAGTGAATGGCCACTGGCTTTCCCGGTTACGGGCAAAGAATGTGCACAGGAAGGCATGGACCTGACTGATGCAAAAGAATTTATCTGGCGTGAATGGCCGGTTAAAGGTGACTACGTTACAAACGACACGGGTTTAACTGCCTGCAAAATTACCCGCGTCGTGCCTGCACGTCGTTTATGGGACAGCATCATGGCCTCTACGTACGATTATGCAGAGCCCGGTTTTATTCTTATCGACAAGGTAAACGAATTTAACAACAACTGGTTCTGCGAAAACATCCGTGCAACCAACCCATGTGGTGAGCAGCCATTACCTCCTTATGGTAGTTGCCTGTTAGGTTCGGTTAACCTCACACGTTTTGTAAAAGACCCGTTCACTAAAAAAGCTAAATTCGACTGGGAAGGTTATAACGAAACCATCAGCATCTTTACCCGCATGTTAGATAATGTAGTTGAAATTAATGGCCTGCCATTACCTCAGCAACGCGCAGAAATTGAAAGCAAACGTCGTCACGGCATGGGTTATTTAGGTTTAGGTTCTACCCTGACTATGATGGGCGTTAAATACGGTTCTGATGAATCGTTAGAATTTACCGAAAAAGTAACTAAAGAAATGGCCATGCAAGGCTGGCGCACCGGTTTACAACTGGCAATGGAAAAAGGCCCGGCACCTATTATGGAAGAAGACTTTGAAGTCACGCCAGCTATGCTTTACAAACGCCCTGAAATGATTGACGACGGTTACAAAGCCGGTGACACCGTAAAAGGCAAAGTACTGCACGCAAAATACAGCCGTTACATGCAGAAAGTTGGTAAAGAAAACGCAGAGTTAACTGATGCAATGGCAGAACACGGTTGTCGTTTCACACACCACAGTTCAATTGCACCGACTGGCACAATCTCATTATCACTGGCTAACAATTCAAGTAATGGTATCGAGCCCAGCTTTGCACACCACTACGCACGTAACGTAATACGTGAAGGTAAAAAGACCAAAGAGAAAGTAGATGTTTTCTCATTCGAGTTATTGGCATACCGCGCAATGGTTAACCCTAACGCAATGCCATTTAGCGAAAACGAAGATGAGCAATTACCCGATTACTTTATCTCTTCAGACCAGGTAACTCCTAAGCAACACGTAGACATTCAGGCGGCTGCACAGAAATGGATAGATTCATCTATTTCAAAAACTGCCAATGTGCCAACAGACTACCCGTTCGAAGACTTTAAAAACATCTACGAATACGCATACGATATGGAGCTTAAAGGCTGCACCACTTTCCGCTTTAACCCTGAAGTATTCCAGGGCGTACTGGTTAAAGAGTCAGACCTTGAAAACACAACTTACCAGTTCACACTGGATGATGGCTCAACCGTAGAGTTAAAAGGTAATGAAGAAATAGATTACGACGGAGAAATACATACCGCCGCGAATTTATTCGATGCACTGAAAGAAGGTTACTACGGTAAGTTTTAATTAAATTACCGTCGCTTCTGCAAAAGCAGTAGCTCACCTTTTCGTTATCCCTGCGCAGGCAGGGATCCAGTGACTTTAAAACCAAACCGTATATATAAAGAATATAAAACATGAACACTGCAAAACAGGACAAGCCAATGGCCACAAAAATCGACAAAAAAATAGTCGCATTCAAAGTTGTCAAAGAAGATGAAGAAGTAGCAGAAGTTGCTCCAGTAGCACCCACTGCACCCGAACGCGAAACCATGCATGAAAATGTAGAACGCCCAGAAATGCTACTAGGTTCAACTTACAAAGTTAAAACGCCACTATCAGAACACGCACTTTATATAACTATAAATGACGTGATTCTAAATCAGGGCACAGACCACGAAGCACGCCAGCCTTACGAAATATTCATAAACTCGAAAAGCATGGACCAGTTTCAATGGGTAGTTGCACTAACGCGAGTTATCTCCGCGGTATTTAGAAAAGGCGGCGATGTCTGCTTCCTGGTAGAAGAACTAAAAGCGGTATTCGACCCACAGGGCGGATACTTCAAAAAAGGCGGAAAGTTCATGCCTTCATTAGTTGCTGAAATTGGTGAATCAATAGAATCACACATGAAAATGATCGGCATGATAAAAGACGATGCCATCAGTGAACACCAGCAACAGATAATGGACGAAAAACGCGCTGCCTACGAGCAGAAACACAGCACAGCAGAACAAAGCTGTGATGACGATACCAGCAACAGCTTCCCCGCTGGCGCACAGTTATGCAAAAAATGTAGCACCAAAGCCACCATCTTAATGGACGGTTGCATGACCTGCCTCAACTGCGGCGACAGCAAATGCGGATAACAACGAAGCCGGTTTAAACACCGGCTTTTTCTTTTTAGAACAATAAAAAATTAACTTATATTTGTCATCCTCAGCGAAGCCGAAGGATCTTATGTAGTGAGCAAATATACATAGATAGAGAGAAAATTACCAAAACCCAGTGACATAAGTTACATAAAAAACCCGGGAATAAATATACAATAACCCAAAAAAAAATGAACGAAAACAAAAATACAAACTGCTCACAAATACCAACCAGAGGTGAAAACCAACCACCCCTCTGCGCCCCCGCACCCCTGCAACAAAGCGCTTACAAAACACAAAAACACGAACAAAAAACCTGCCCCCACTGCAACACCAACTTCGAATGCAAATCAGGTGATATAGTAAACTGTCAGTGCGAAAGCGTAATGTTAAAACAGGAACACAGAGATTACATATCCAGCCAGTACGACGACTGTTTATGCGCTCACTGCATGCGAATAATGCGCAGTGAATACAATGTAGAAAAATTTAACTCTCAAATGCAGCAGTTAACACTAGGTAAATAAGAGATGACCCGAAGCGCTTCTTAGAAAGCGCAACAATACGCAACAGGGAGACGAGGACATGGAAGTTAGAAAAAAACCTACCGCACCTCACACAATATAATGATATATTTTCACAAAAATCATTTATTAAATATCAATGAATTGATGACTAAACATGTATTTATATATCAATAATGACGTGTTATAACATGTCGTTTTTAATAGCTAATATATGTTAGGCAATAAAATGGATAAACAAAAATTAGCGAGAAAAATTGTCACTTTGTCAGCTGGTGGCGCTACATTATGGGCTTGCATTCAAATCATTTTATTCGTTGGTGTTGAGAAGAAATCATTCATTCAAATGTTCGCTGATATTATTGGAGGCGGTACAATTGGTGCCACGATAGGTATACTTTTCTTTATTGTTTTTGGGGCAATTGGCTGGGTTTCAGGCGCACTTTACGGTGCCTTGGGGGTCCTCTCCCTAATGCTTGGTGGTGCATTAGGTGGTCTTGGTTTGGGCTCACTTATACACATAGCAAGAAACCCCAATCATTATAGTTTCAATGTACCTGTTATTCTTGTCGGAGCCTTAATCACTTACATGATTTATAAATGGGTCACGTCAAAAATGGACAAGCTATACGATGAACATGGACCTTCTCTCATCAACTGGTTTATGAAAAAACTAGAAAAGTAACAAAACCTTACAAAGTAGCTTAAGTAAATGCCAATAATTGGGGTCAGAGCACAATTGTTTCTAAATTAGAATATATTTATCTCTAAGGTCTTTTAATTTTTATATAGAAAGTATAATTTTGATATGAATGATATTAAACAAAAAATTGCATTATTTATAGATGCTGATAATGCACCTGCTGGAAAGTTCGAAGATGTACTAAGTGAAGTCGCAAAGTATGGCGTAGTAACAATTCGTAAAGCTTACGGCAATTGGAAATCACCTACGTTAAAGACATAGATTAAAGGGGTCGGTGACAACTGAGAATCATTAGTAAATGTCACCGCCCCCTTTGATACAGTGACTAAATAAACAAACACAAAAAAGGCACTATACCGGAATTTTGTTACGCTACGCTTCACAAAACCCTGTAAGACTAAGACGCTATAATTTTTAAAATACTTAATATATAATTTTTTATATTAATCGTGGAATCCAAACATGAATAAAATAACACTAACTACAGCAATACTCTTAATACTAATGAGTTTTAGTATAAAAGCAGAAACAGATGCACAAATTAAGGCCAAATTAAAAGCATTTAATACATTTTACGTAAAAATAATGATTGCAGAAATCATTGATTCAAAATGAATTTTTTAAATGAAATCGATCATGCAATACTAGATAAAATGAAAGAAACACTCGATAAACAGAAAGGCTTATATGGGTGGATGAGTAGCAAGGAATATATCATTAATCGATATATATCAATTCATACATCATTTAACGAATTTTATGATACAGCCGTTGAAACATCAGAACAATATTCATGTAACAAAAAATCTGACATATTTGTGAATGATATTTCTATTAAAACAGCTAAACTATTACGAACATGGGGCGTCCCTCTCTATTGATCTTAAACGGTTTATTTTAAATGATAACTACTGAAGGCCAGTTATCAAAAAACTAGGATCAAATTCCAGTTTTTTTGACTTTAACTAAACCGAATTTTATAAACTATCGTTACCATTAGGAGAATAATTTTGAAAAAATATACAGTATTTTTATTTTTAACTTTACTAGTAGGATGCTCGATGGAAACCATGAGAGGTTTCAATGACATGTCTGCACAGCATGTGGCTTATGCCGGGAATTTTAAAATATTAGGGTTTGCGGGCACTACAACTGGTAATTACACAAGTCAAAATAGAGTCACAATAAGAAATGAAAGCAATCAATACTGTTTAGTAAAAGTTCGATGGCTGGCATATCCTTCAACAACAAGTATTAAACGCTTTGGTCCACATGATGGATTCACCTGGAATAGAAGCAACACAGGTGTAGAGTTAGATTCTGTATGTGATAATGATAAAAGCGTCTTTAATGAAACCATATAAACAAGAATAAATGGGGTCAGAGCACAATTATTGCTAATATTAGAATGAGTGTGTGCTCTGGCACCATTCAGATCACAGTTTTTATAAATTAAGAGAACAAAACATGACACAACACGAAGAAGCAGAAGCAGCATTTGAAAAAATAATAAATAATGGTCGAACACTATCAATTAAGAAAACTGCAAAGACTTACTGGGCTGCATATAATTCAGATAAAGAAATCCCTGATTCAGTCGGGACTGACTTTGAAAAAGCAATAAGCAGTATTCCTATTGACTATAGAAGCCCAACCGTCAAACCATTAGAAGAATTGAATAACTGTAAAAAGAATAACGACAGTATTTCTTCCTGTTATTTAACGCTAGCAATTAGTCTTGTTGATAGAATTGTAAAACAAGCATGATAAATAATCGGAATAAATAGGGTCAGTGCACAATTGTTTGTAATATTAAAATATTGATCTCTCACCCCGATTAATTATGTTTTATCTTGGGGAATGACATGTCAGCGAAGACGGTTAGTGAAAAGGCAGCTAATACAGCATCCCCTCGCCAATGGGTTAGATTAGTTCTGGCGCATCTCCTTATTCCGCTGATTTTACTGATATGCGGTGGGGACCTCGGCTGGTGGCAGGCATGGCTCTATTCCCTACTGATCTTAACCGCTGGTATAGGGGCGCGCATGTGGGCCGAACAGCGACATCCCGATATAACGGCTGAAAGACAAAATAAAGAAAGTTTTCATAACGCAAAGGCCTGGGACAAAGTACTTGCTCCACTGATGGCGGTGAGTGTCGTGTTTCCTATGGTCATTGTGACAGGTCTAGACCATCGCTATAACTGGTCCCCCGAATTTCCTCTATGGCTCAGTATGGACACTGATTCCTGCGGTGGTAGCATCAATCATCACGGTGATTAGAACCGTACTTGAAGACCAGACTTTACAGGAAGAGTTGCCGGGCTATCGAGACTATGCACAACGCGTACACTATCGGTTGATCCCTGGGGTATACTGAGAGACCTAGGTGGAGGGTATACAGAAATAAATGGGGGCAGAGTCAAGTTTGACTTCGCCCCCTAAAACATTAACGAACTTTTTCCAGCATCCATTGCGCGCTCCACATACCACCTGCTTTTAAAACGGATGTTACCTGTACTTTTCCCTGTTTATTTTCATTGTGCATAAAGCCGCTGGTCCAGCGATTTTTTAACCTGATGTAATTTCCCTCTACTTTTATTTTCTTCCACTGAGCGCTCCACCAACCACCATCCGTTACCTTTTTTTGCAACTCTACGTGACCGGTTTTATTTTCAATATGCATGTACTCACCTGTCCAACGATTTTTTAACCTAAAGAAATTACCCTGCACCGGTACAAATGACCACATAGCACTGAACCAACCTTTAGGAACTTGCTTTTGTAATTCCACGCTTCCGGTTTTATGTTCGACATGCATGTATTCACCCGTCCAACGGTTTTTTAGACGGAAGAAACTTTTCGTATCAATAACTGTAGATGCACTCAAAACTGGTGCCAGAGGTTTAGCATTGGTGCCACCGACAGATGAACCCGTTGTAACATTACTAGCAACCGCAACGGCTTCGGAAAAACTCTTTGGCATTTTCCATGTTTTGGCTTTTGCCGATTTTGACGATCCTGTCATCATGTCGTTACCACAGGTATTTGTTTTGGTAACCGTAAATGGATTGCCTTCACTTAGATAATAGTCACCCAATGTATCTTTCAATACTTCAGGCCCACCTGTTATACGGTATTCTGGCATTTTATCGCAGCGAAATGGCCAGTCATAACCTGCATACTGTCCCTCCATGGTTAGCGAGCCACTGTTAACAAGATATTCACCAAGCTGACTCTTAAGATTTTTTCCTATACTCTTAATGGCAGCCTTAGTACCAGCCTTAACAGCTGCTTTGGCTGCAGCTTTAACAGCCACTTTTGTACCCGTCTTAACTGCTGCGCTAACCGCACCACCCGCCCCGGCAGTCAAAACTGCAAGTGCGACATCCCCTACTATTTCGATAACCGGCTCAGCACATTTGGATGCAGATTGCGGATCAAGCCCATCCGGCTGGATATTGAGAAGCATGGTAAACCAGACCGCACCAGTTTTAACGATAGTCTGGCCCTGCTTGTCATTAAAAGTGACAGGAACAATGCCGTGTGCCAGACAGCCCACCTGATCAAATGAATATGCAATGGGCCAGGCTGTATCATTAATTAGTTTGAAACCAGGACTTGTACTACTTTTTCGACTGTTTTCGCTGGCAAACTCACTCTTTGAATAGATACGATAACGATCACCAAACGCATCAATTCGAAAATCCGAATATGCGGTGGCTGGTTCTGATTCGTATTTAGTTACCTCAAGCTTTTCGCCATGTTTACTTTCAGGTTTTTTTGTAATGGCTCTAGCATGTGCTTTCATCGATGCCAGATCTGAAATATTTATCTTTCCTATATTTACTTTACCGGAAACGATACCGCCTGTTATATCGCTTATAAGGCATATACCCCTATTGGTGCTAGCTGTCCATTTAGAATGGGGTTCAACATAATAAATATCGGATTTACAGGCCACATAACTTATAGTACCCATGATTTTATAATCAGAATTATTAGTAATATTCGCAGGCTCATAACCCCCTGCTTTGTAAACTTTATCACTCTCTATATTTGCTTTGCCTGGTACGGCGGTGGGTTGAGCCGTTTTACTGGAAGATTCCGTATTCGATTTGCCGGTGTTTGATGAAGATGTGTGCCCGGATGCACGATCAAGCTCATCAAAAGATTTCTGCATACGAGTATCGTTTGCTACAGCTGACAGGGAGAATGTTAATAAAATTACACTGATACATATTTTATATACGTTCTTCATAATTCCACCTTATCTCAATATGATTTTTTCATTTATTGATATTTACAGTTAATAGATTTTAATCAAAAGGTCTACCAAAGTAAGTTAAAGACCAGATAGCAACCAGACATGTTGCCATATAGAATTTGACACCGATTATCCTACTTCCTGTGTTTATCATTTGTTATTCATTATTTACTGTTTGGGATTTTATAATAGTTAATCGATTAAGGATAATAAGCGCATTCTTATAGGGTTATAAGATTCACATTTGATAATGAATAAATGGGGTCAGAGCACAATTGTTTCTAATATTAGAGTATATTGATCTCTGACCCCATTAATTAATACAGAAACATAAACTAAGTTATGAGTGATCTGAAAAGCATAGGTTATAACGACTGGTTTAAAAGCCAATCGGATAATGAACAAATTGCAGCACATGATGTTGCTCGAATAGTTTCTGTGCATAAAGATAGCTACGTCATCACAAAAGGAGAAACGGAGATATTTGCTGAGTTGTCGGGAAACCTTCTTTACTCTACCGAGTCTGCTACTGACCTTCCTACTACTGGTGACTGGGTGTATGCTGATTTTTTCGATGATGATACCCATGCAATAATATATGGTGTATTCCCAAGAAAGACTATTCTGAAAAGAAAGGCGGCTGGTAAGCTAGTTGATTTTCAGTTGATTGCCGCAAATATTGACATTGCTTTTATTATTCAGTCTTTGAACGATAATTTTAATTTGCGAAGACTAGAGCGCTATTTAGTTATGGTCAATGAAAGTAACATTGAACCTGTTATTTTGCTGAGCAAGTGCGACCTTATGCCCAAAGATGAGGTTGATGAAATTAAGGAAAAAGTTATGATCATTGCACCACAAACTACCGTAATAGCGTTTAGCAATTTGAATCGAGATAATATTGACTCAGTTACTAGCTCTTTAAAAAGTGGTTTCACCTATTGTTTATTAGGCTCATCCGGTGTTGGCAAAACCACCTTTCTTAACAGCATAATAGGTAAGGATCAATTTGATACTCAATCAGTTAGCAAAATTCAAAGTAAAGGACGACACACTACAACAAGTCGTCAATTGATTAAGTTAGAAAGTGGCGCAATGATAATAGACACACCAGGCATGAGAGAGCTTGGTAGCATGTCCGTAGATGACGGCCTGGACGAGACTTTCTCAGAAATACTGAAGCTTGCCCAAAACTGCAAGTTTAGTAATTGCTCTCATAGCAACGAAAAAGGCTGCTCAATTTTAGCTGCTATAAAGGATGGCATCTTGTCAGAACAGCGCTATCAAAATTACCTGAAGATGAAGAAAGAATCTGACTTCAATCAAATGTCTTATTTAGAAAAGAAAAAAAAGGATAAAAGTTTTGGAAAGCTGGTTAAGTCAGCTATTAAGAATAAGCAGAGATAATTGAAATAAACAGGCTCAGAGAACAATTACTTCTAATATTAGAGTATATAAACCTCTGCCCCAGATTAATTGCCAATCATGTGAAACTCACAAGTCACTTTACAATGCTTTTAAAATCTACTGCAGTTCTTGAGCGTTAAGTCTATATTGTCTACAATAACGCACTTTTTATTTATTTCAGGTCACCAATATGAACGACACTAAATCGCTACCAGATTTACCGGATCGCCTTTCAGGTAATCCCAGTAGCCCACATCATGTGGCAGAAATTTTCGAGCACAACGTTGGTATTCTGTTGAACGGAAAAGAGCGTACCGATGTTGAGGAATATTGCATCAGTGAAGGTTGGGTAAAAGTCGCTTCTCCTAAAGCGCTGGACCGACGGGGACAACCGCTTTTGATAAAACTAAAAGGAACGGTTGAAGCCTTTTATAATTAAGTAGTTCGACCTTTGGTATTATTAAAAGTATTAAAAGGGGTCGGTGACAATTGAGAATCATTAGTAACTGTCACCGACCCCTTTGAGAACAAATGCCTCACAACCTTTTATATTGAGCTCGGTCAGGAATGACATTTCGGATACCGCCGCCTGGATTTTCTACATCGCCTTTGAAACGAGGTAACACGATTATATGCAAGTGATCGATACTGCGCCCTGCTTCTCTTCCATCATTATTTCCGAGTGTATAGGCATTAGGCTGATCTCCCAGAAACGGTAATTTCAAAACTGTTTCAATGTGATCTGTGGGACGATCTTTAAGACTATCTCTTTCAAGCATCTCTTCGTAGAGTGTTTTCATATCCGTCGATTCTACAACCTGCTTGACGCCATAAATCGCATCAAAATAGTCATCGTGTTCGGTTTGATTTAAGCTAAAAATCGAAGCAACAGGTCTTTTGGGCATAATCAGCGCATGACCAGGATTCACCGGGTTAGTATCAAATATACTAACGAATGATCGATTCTCGAATATAAATGGATCGGCTTCGCCATTGACTACTTTACAAAAATAACATTTTTTCTCTGAGTGAGATGGACTCATAATGGCTTCTTATTATTACTAAAAATATAGCCGGGTATTGTACCGTAACCTCTAAGTAAATATCTAATGGTCCAACTTATTTGTCAGGGGCTAACGATATCTGGTAATACATGTGATCAAGCATAAAACATGGTTATTAGAACAACAGGTATCAGCAAACTTACGGGGGCAGGTCTTGCTTTTTCGTTATATAGAAGAACAACTTAGTCAAAACACAAGACCTGACCCCATTTTTCTATTAAAGTTAATTGCGCACTGCCTCACTTTAGAAAGAGAACATTATGATCCAGTCTTATATTAAAGAGTTAACCATCGTGGTATTACTGGTCACCACTGGCATATTGTTAGAGATCGCCGGTTTTCTCGATGCCGAAAAGATGCTCAATATAGCCAGAGATTATGCTGATAACTGGTGGTTGATTCTGGTGTTAATCCTGCTGCAAATCATTATGTTTACCTTTGCACTGGCAGGATCATTCTTTCTATGGATTGCAGCACCACTTTATCCACCTGCAATGGCCACCTTTATTCTTGCTGCTGGCGCCACACTCGGTGGTGTAACGGCATATCTATTTTCAAAGCGCCTCACCGATGACTGGATCGAGAGAATTGAAAATTCGCATGCTTATAAACTTCTCCATAAACAGGATAACTTTTTTGTTTTATTTGCCCTACGTGTATTTCCAGCCTTTCCGCATTCCCTGATTAATTACAGCTCAGGCATCTTAAACATTAAACTAAGTCACTTCATACCCGCGGCGATATTAGGTATTTCCATAAAATCTTACATATATTCAAACGTTATTTATAATGCTACTACATCTGCTTCGGTAGAGGACTTGTTTGATATTTCTACTTACGGACCATTGATATTATTATCTGCAATTACCCTGATAGGTGTTTTAATCAAATACAGAATTAACAAAGGTGCCTGAGTGATTTTAATCAGTGTATATTAATAAATACCGGGATCTGACCCGTTTTTTTAGAAGAAAATTAAACATGATATTATTGAGGAATTGAAGTGGAGTTTTGGGTAGGGTTATTTGTTGTAATCGTTATCTTGGGTGCTTTAGCTGGCGGGCAATCATTTGGAGCAACCATCTCAAAAGGTGTTGGCTGCTTATTTACAATTATCATAGGCATAGTAATACTAGTTATAATTTCTGCAAACTAAAGACGTTGAACAACTTTAGCTTGCATATCTAACAAACCGGGTCAGAGAACAATTATTTCTAATATTAGAGTTTATTGTTCTCTGACCCGGATTAAATTAGACAGATTATTAAAATAATATATAAATTGGATACTTAAAATGGAATATCAGATTACTGCCCATAAAGGCTTCTTCGAATTGAAAATTTCCGGCGCCATTGATGCTCAAAAATACCCATCAATGTTTGATACTCTTTTTGCTCATAAAGACTGGGTTCCAGGTATGCGTCTGCTGGTAGATGAAAGTGAGCTTAGAGCAGATCATTTAACTATAGCGGACCTTGAAACCATTGCTGTGTTTTGCACAGATCGAAGTTCTGATTTTGGCTCTGCTAAACTGTCAATGTATGTATCCCGCGATCTTGAATATGGGCTGAATAGAATGTGGCATGTATTTATTAAGGATGGTTGGGATGCCGAAGGCAATGTATTTCGTTCTCGTGAAGAAGCTCTAGACTGGCTTGAATGAGTACTTAATAAAAGTAATAAAGATTTTAGTAATTAAAGTATCGTGATATAAATAAACGGGAGGCAGATTGTACTTCCCTTAACTTTACTGACACCATAATTATGCGGCAACACCCATTTCTTCGTATACCTAAAGGGGTGCATCTGGTGTATGAAGATTCGTTGCCGGTTAACCTGCCTGGTTAAAATTTGAGCAATATTAAAAATAAAGGAAGAGCCTTATGTTTTCATCGTATAAAACATAAGGCCTACCCTATTTCTATCACCTGTGTTTTAATCTAACGCTAAAAATAATATCTATTACAATATTTAAACATCAGATATCAATGCGTTAATGACTAACCATGCATTTATATGTATCAATAGTGTCGTGATATAACATGTGGTTACCAACGTCTAATATCTATTATGTTTGCAAGGAGATTCAAGTATATGTACGAAGTTATAGAAACAACTTCCTATAAATTCGATGAAAAATTTAAAGGCATAAAACGCAATAAACCCGTCGAGATCATTATTGAGACGATGGGCTGGTTTTATGCTCGTATCCCGGTATTTGAACGCCCTATCTATGTAGAAGGTGTTATTGAAGTGACCGAGGCTGATGTACGCCCAAAAACACCTGACCCTATCAGCCAGTTTTCAGTTTCAACATCGGTTAAAAGCCGAAATTTCATGAAGGGTAATGTAAGAAATTCAGGGCGCCCAGATATGTATAAGGATTACATTATGACATTGGACCTTGGGGGGCCCGATGTTCCATTCAATATTATCCCCCTATGGGCAAATTTTCAAAACAATGCAGACTGGAGAAAATTTGAAACTAATGCAAAAAACCTTGCAATGAATAGCAAGGAAGAACTGATTTTCCAGGCATCAGCTATCTATCTCGACTCTGAAGTCGAATTCAACAGGGCATCTATACCTGTTGGCATATACGTTGACATCATAGAAGGTGATAATGTAGTTGATTCATTTAGATTAGAACAAAGACCATCGGCTAAACTATCTTCAGGTGAAGGCAATGATAAGACTACACACGAGAAACTACTGGAAAGTAAGTCAATAAATAAACCCCAAAAGCCATCAGCGATTCTTCAAGGCGGGATATTTAAGCAAAAATTAACCAAAAAGGTTCAGGATCGAAGAGTAAAGCAGGGCTTACTTAAATTGAGAACTTTTAATCTTAAGAAACCTCCTGTCGTATAAGATTTAAAATAAACTCCAGTAATCATACTGAGACAGAAACATGTATTTATATAGCTATAGTGACGTGATATAACATATCATTATCGACGTAAATATATGTTAGCACCATAAGGAAATTAAAATGAATTCTGATACAGTTGAATTCTATCTCTATTCTACAATTTCACTTTCATGTCTATATTTAATTGCAATTACATATTATAAATATTTTGTTGCAAAATATTGGCATAAAACATTTGCTGAAATACAAAATATTAATGTATTAAATGAAGCAAAAGGACATTACCTGTTTGGTGAAAAAGACAAAGAAGTAAATTCATTAAATATTCAATACACTTATTCAATATCTGGAAAAACATACAAAGGAAGTAAAGCATCTCTAATTGATGATCTACCATTCTTTAGTAATTTTGAAGCTGAAAATTATGCTGAATTCAATGAATTATCAGTTAACGAGGGAAAATTACCCATATACGTAAACCCAAAAAATAATAAAAGCTCTTTAATTATTAGAGAATTAAATACTTCAAAAATAACTAATTTACTCATAATCTCTATTGTCTTTTTTCTGCTCTCATTAAACAAGCTAAATGCATTAGATAGTTTTACATTATATTCTTATCTAATGCTCTGTGTTTCATTAGGCCCTATCGTAACTATCGAGCGTTTAGCCTTCCAGAAAAATATGTCACATGAAACAAATGACAAATAAAGGAACTGACTGGAGGATACCCTGACCCGATTAATACTTATATGAGGAAAAGAAAAAGTAAAAAGTCATACTATAATTATTACTCTACCTCCCCTGTTCTCACGCATTATGCCGGAATTAAAAACATGAAACTATATAGTATTATATTTGTATTATTACTTTCTTCCTGTGCCATTTTTATACAGGAACATGAGTTGCCCGCGATTAACGCTATTGAAATTCATGATAATCCACGGGCTGGTGATTTTGCTATTTTAGAAGATCGTGCTAACGGATTTAAGAGCACATGGCATGTTGATAAAGTAGACGGAGACCGGATACATGTCAGTTTTATCTGGGAATTCAAATCAGAACACTTTTCAAAGAAATCCCACTATTTAATGACGACAACAAGAAAAGGTAAAGTTCTCAGTGCTCGTTTCAAATATAGTGACAAAGATATTAAGAAACAACCCGTCGCTACCATAAACGGCTCAAATAGCCGTATGAACTATGAAAGAAAACCTGTTCCAACGTCTATCGTAGCTACAACCCCTGCTGGTAAATTCGATATTGATAAAATATCGTCCTTTGAGCTTTTTAGCGACATTGGGGGAATAGCCAGATCTGAAAACAACTTCATAATGGAACTTTCAAATGATGTGCCATTTAACGTGGTAAAAATGTACGTAACCAACACAATAAACAAAGGTGCTGTATTTACCACTTTAGAATCTTTTGAGAGCCTGTTAATACTAACTGCAGCACAAAACCCGGTAGATGCATACAGCAGAGCAATAGAAAGTGTTATGAACAAAAATGATGACAATACTTTAGAGATTGAATATTCCTTAACCTCATTTGGTCGAGGAAAATAATTTATAACAGGTAGCAGGAGTCAGAGTACAATTGTTCTCAATATTAGACTATGTGCGCTCTGGCTCTAATTAGGTTACAAATCGCTCATCTAAGAGAACTTAATAAAACGCGCCCCGTTAACTCATACATTAACCACTCAAAAACAATGACTGACGATATTATTTATCAATACACCAAATCACGTAAACAACAATCAAAGTTGTATATCAGAATGGGCGTCTTTTGCTGGGTGTATGTCGCTGGATTATATGCCTATGAATTTTATTCCGGGCAAACTGTACAGGAGGATTTTCGTCTGGCAATACTCATAGCCTTTCCTGTTTCAAGCCTGCTACTCTTCCTGGTGGCATGGTGGCATGTATCGCATTCTGCAATATACGAAGCAATAATTACCAGAGAAAAATTCACCGTTAATTATCCAGATCATTCACCATGGTCTTTTAATGTAAACGTGCAAGATATTAAAAGATTTGAAAATAGACAGGAGCTGTCTCACGCTGGTAAAGGCATAATGCAACACGGCATTCTATTAAAAGATGGGCGTTTCTTTCACATATCAATGAATTATGGGAACAGTATAAAGGACATGTACAAAGCAATTAAATCAATAAACAAAGAAGTGACCTTTTCATCTAAAGTAAATAAAAAAGCACATGGGCCTGGTATAAATAGAGATTATGAAAGTTAATTTTCTATAATAAACGGGGTCAGATCGCAATTTTCACTAATTTAGCAGATACCTGGATCTGACCCAGATTTTTGGATTTTTATGCGGGTTTTTGTGATTTTAATAAAATGGACATTAAATGTCCGTTTACTGTACTTTTACAACCTTATATATCAATAATTCATCCTTTCATTTTTAACATCCCATCAACACCCCTATTATCATTTATGA
Organism: endosymbiont of Galathealinum brachiosum; assembly: GCA_003349885.1. Lineage (NCBI taxonomy): Bacteria > Pseudomonadati > Pseudomonadota > Gammaproteobacteria > endosymbiont of Galathealinum brachiosum. Next base: position 36,195 of record QFXC01000014.1, read on the forward strand.
TTCACCAGGAAATAACAGAACTCTAACGGGATGCAAAACGGCATGCTCCCTATATATCGGGCCCTGCGTATCATCAATCAGAACCTGTTATCTAGCCGATAACAGACAATTGTGAGGTTTTCACTTCCCAGAACTTTTACACAATATTTAGTTAATTTTGTATCCTCCTCCCCTGTTAATACAAATTATTATCAAACTATTTAAAGATAACTGTAATTTAAGTCTATTAAATATAAAATCTTGTTTATCAGGTCTTGTTTATATATTATGTGTCATAGTTTCGACAAAAAACAATTAATTCATATGTTTTTATAATTGAATTTATTTGTTGCTGTTTTTGTAGATTACTCTTTTATTTATATATTAATCAGCAACTTATAACTAGTTATAATTATATGGATTTTATTTATAACATTAAAAAAACTACCACTAAAACGTAAGCTTCATTGTTAGAGTGTGTTTTTATTGGTTATATAGACACTAAATGCAAAATAATAATTATATAAATAAACTAAGGAGTAGTTAGAAAAATGCAAAAGAAACTTTTAACAGGACTATTTTTGTTCAGCATGGCTGGTACGGCAAATGCCGCACTCATCGACAATCTTGATGGCACCCTCACAGATACCAACACCAACCTCATGTGGCTTCAGGATGCCAATTACGCCATGACTTCGGGCTATGATACTGACGGGGAAATGAACTGGGATGCTGCCATGGCATGGGCCGACACTCTGGAATTTGCCGGCTATGATGACTGGCGGCTACCCACAACGCCAGGAACTTCTACAGGGTTTACCGATGAAGGCGAGATGGGCCATCTTTTTTACAACGAAGGAGTTACTTCGTCTGCACCATCTCCCTTTAGCAACGTTAAGACCTACGACGGTTACTGGTATAGTGCAGGACACGCTCCACTTGATTACAGGGGAGAATCCAGCGCCTGGACCTACAATTTAAACCTTGGCCGTCAGAATGATCGCGATAAGAGATTTAATTATTATGCATTGGCTGTTCGTTCCGCTGATGTATCAGTTGCTTATGCATCTGTTGCTGCCGTACCGGTTCCGGGGGCGTTGTGGCTAATGGGATCCGGGCTGATCGCTTTGGCCGGGCTAAGAAGACGTCAAATTAAATCTCCCACGATTTAAGACATGGCTAAAGGCAGGTGCTTCACGGCGCCTGCCTTAAATCCACCCACAATAGCTCCTGAACCAGCTTCTCTATGGATTTTCTCCTGAGAAATCACTGGCCTTTTGATTACTCAATAAAACTCACAACAAAACATTAAACCGGCTCGGAGCAAAAAATTGCGCCTTCCCGGGTAACATCAATTTAATAATTTACTTACTAAAATCAGCTATTTTTGTTAGCTGTCTTCGTATAAAATCCGCCATCAAGTTTTTGCTTATTAAATACCTCCCAAAATTAATATTTAACTAGCGACACCCTATTATCACTTTCAAACATGACACAAAAATTAATGAACGACAAAACGATAGCAACTCACAACGGTAATTTTCATGCAGACGATGTTTTCAGTATCGCTGCACTTAAGATCATATTTCCTTCTTTTAAGCTCATTCGTACACGTGATTCTGACTTAATCGCCAATGCAGATATTGTGGTTGATGTAGGGGGTGTATATGACGCGGATGCAGACCGTTTTGATCATCACCAACGCGGTGGTGCCGGTGAGCGCGAAAATGGTATTCCCTATTCCTCATTTGGTTTGATCTGGCAAAAATATGGCCTGGAAATTTGCCAGGATAATCAGGATGTAGCAAATGGGGTTGATTCTGGCCTGGTATCAACGATTGATGCTATCGATTGCGGTCATGTCGAGGGAATTTATGACGGTATCAGCCTTAGCCAGACTATTGGAATGTTTAACCCGACCTGGCAAGAAGATAGTCACTTTGATACCTGTTTTGATGAAGCGGTTGATTTTGCAACACGCGTTTTAACACGATTCATTGCATCTGCTAACGGTGGTATTAGTGCGAAAGCTATTGTGGCTAAAGCGATTGAAGATGCAGAAGACCCAAGAGTGATTGTATTAGAAAAATATACCCCGTGGAAAAGAACGGTTCACGCCTTATCTGAAGAAGCGTTATATATGATTTATCCGTCTCAGACTGGGCAATGGAGAATTCAAACGGTACCGGTTGAACCCGGTTCATTCGAAGACAGAAAATCACTACCTAAACCATGGGCTGGCTTATCTGATAAAGAGCTTAAAGATGTAACTGGAATTGATGATGCCATGTTTTGCCATAATGGTTTATTTATTGCGGGTGCAGAATCATTTGAAAGCACAATGAAGATGGCAACCATCGCACTTGAAGTATAATAGATGTCAGAGTACACATTGCTAACACTGGAATGCATGTGCTCTGCCACCCTGTAATCAAGTCTAGATTTCCATTTTTAAATTAAAAAATCATGCTCCCTACAACATTACTTGGCACAGCTAACATTCCCAATAACGGTGGTGAACTGAGGTTAACTCAGCGCGGTGATGAGTTTTCTATTTCTCTAAAAGGTGTAGGCGGCATATTAATGACAAGTCGTGTCCATGGCTCAGAAGTCGCACTGGCTGAGTTAGGTTGTGCGCATATTCAGGGCAAGGAGAATACGAAGGTATTAGTTGGCGGTATGGGTATGGGCTTCACACTAACCGCTGCACTTAAAGCCGCATCAAAAAGTTCTGAGGTGGTGGTCGCAGAACTGGTGCCCGAAGTAATTGAATGGAATAAAGGCCCATTAGGTGAATGCTCAGGCAGGCCACTTAATGATAATAGAGTTGTGGTGAAACTTGGTGATGTAGCAGAGCTTTTTAAAACAAAGCAGCCCACTTATGACGCTGTATTGTTAGATGTTGATAACGGCCCAGAGAGCTTTACACATGCCGACAATAACAAACTGTATTCAAGTGAAAGCTTACAGGCTATACAACAAACACTTAAACCGGGTGGCGTGTTAGCTATATGGTCAGCATGGCATGATCCAAAATTTCCTCTACACCTGAAAAAATTCCGCTTTAAGGTTGAAACTAAAACCGTTAGAGCACATAAAGGTAAAGGTAGTCGTCATACAATTTATCTGGCCAGAAAAATATAAGCGTTAAATAACTAAAGGTACCAGAGTAATTAAAATAAAAGGATGTTGACAAAGATAACCATTGGCCTTAATAATTATTTTTGGCTAGCGTTTATCTATTGATAATTAGGGTCAGACTGGTATGGTGAATCAGCTATAGGCGCCACACTCAGTTATCTAATTTAAAGATATTGTAAAGCGATTATAAGCGTTGGAGTTTGTTATCTCACCCCATGCTACGTGCTTTACAGAGGAGAATATAAGATGAATATTCGAAAGAAAACTATATCAATAACAAGCCCTGGTGTTGTGGCGGCTACCGCTCTGTTACTTACCGTCTCACCTGTTCAAGCAAGCTCAGTGGGTGAAGCCCTATATATGCAACACTGTTCGGTGTGTCATCAACCTGGCGGCAAAGGCATCCCCGGTTTCTTTCCGCCCCTGGCTGACAACACTCGGGTGAATTCAGACGATGCGGCTACAATTCAGAAGTATTTGCGTCGGGTCATTTTCGGCTATCACGGTGGACTTATCGTGGACAACCAGATGTACTCCGGCAGGATGCCACCCATTGGATACGTCGGCCGCCTTAACGACAGCGAACTACTCAATCTGATTAATTATCAGCGCTCTGCCTGGGGCAGTAACGCCAGAGCCATAACATTCACCGAGCTTGCCAAAGCGCGGAAAGCTGGCAGTCTAAAATAAGCTACTAAATAAACGGGCTCAGAGAACAATTGTTTTTAATATTAGTGCAAATTGATCTCTGACCCAGATTAATGCGGCAAAATATAACCGTCAAGAGCTACCGTAGTATTGTTCAATTCGATCAAATGCCAGATTAATAGAATATTCATCAACACAATATGCCATGCGAACATACCCTTCACCTGAAGGACCAAATGCACTTCCCGGTGTGACCGCCACTTTTACATTATTTAATAAATCAATTGAAAACTGCCAGGACGTTGTATGTTCAACCATAATTTTTGGAAAAACATAATAGGCACCCTCAGGTTTCTGATATTCGAAAACATGTGGCACATTATTTAAACGCTTTTCAATAAGGTCTCTTCTCGATGACAATACACCCTGAAATATTTCTTTATGATTAGATTCTTCAGACAGGGCAACCATACCCGCAAGCTGAGAAATACGAGAGGCACAAATCATCGTAGCATCATGAACTTTTAAGGCCTCATGTTTTAACTCTTCAGGCATCACCATATAACTTAGTCGCCAGCCACTCATTGCATATGATTTGGAAAAAGAATACAAATACACTACATGATTTTTAAATTCTTCAACGGAGGCTAAATTAAAATAATGTTCGCTGTTTTCATATAAAAAGTCACTATAGGGGTCATCAATAATAATTAAAATATTATGTTCTTTTGCGATACACCCCACTTTCATTAAATCTTCTTTTCTAAAAATTTTACCTGTTGGATTCGAGGGTGATACCAGAACAATGGCCTGCGTTTTATCTGTTATGAGAGATGGTAACTTTTCTATATCGAGTTGCCAGTCATTCGCTTCATCTAGCTGCCAGTAAACAGGTGTACCATTGAACAAAACAATTTGCTGTATGTGTGATGCAAAACAGGGATCCGTTAGAATAATTTCATCACCCGGATCTAACATGGTGTGAAACAGGGTATTTAACCCCTGCATATTACCGGAGCTAATCATCACGTTTTTATTCGCATCAACATTTCTGCCGGTTTTATTATAATGTGTCGTAACAACTAACTCTCGTAATGCTAATAAGCCATCAGGCAAGGTATATTTACCGGCATCTTCATCGGTATCAAGATACGACTTCACTCCCTTTCGAATGTATTCTGGCGTTTGAAATGACGGCAAACCCCAGGTAAGTGAAACAGAATCAGGAATTTTTGCACTGCGAATTGCCATTTCTTTAATGGCTGATATCTGTGCCTCATGCACATATTTTGAAACAATATCAGAGATAAATGTCATGATTTAATCCTTATTAGAACGATAACTTTTGATCACATCTCTATAATTACTGTGCTCATAACTGGCCGGATCAATTGCACAAAACTGGCTTACACTACCCTGCATCTGTTTAATAGATTCATATTCACGATCGGTTAACCAGTGAGTAAGTTGCAGTAATAACTCAGCAATATACTCAGGGCCTTTATTCAGTAACACACTGCATAGATACACGGCATCTGCACCCGCCAATAACGCCTTAATAATACTTTCAACCGTATAAAATCCACCGGTTGCCGCAAGAGATAAATCGACGCGACCTCTAATGAGCGCTATCCAACGAATTCGAAGCAAAGCCTCTGTAGAATTAGACAATTCAAGCTGCGGTTTTATTTTTAACGTTTCAAGATCAATATCTGGTTGATAAAAACGATTAAACAGCACAACACCATCAGCGCCTTCAGTTTGTAGTTTCGACACCATATTAGAAACCGATGAAAACTGTGGGGACAACTTCATGCTTACCGGTATATTAATGTGCTGGCGCAAGGCCTTTAGTAAATCCAAATAACGCTGCTCAACGTCGATACCACTTTGGGTGGGATCGGCAGCAACATAATAAACATTTAATTCCAGTGCATCCGCACCTGCCTGCATCAAGTCTTTTCCGTAATCAATCCAGCCGTTATTTGTAATACCATTTAGGCTGGCAATCACTGGAATGTCTAATGCAGATTTAAGCTTCTGTAAATGTTCGAGATAATTATCAAGCTCACCTTTATATTCTTCTGGTACAGGGTGATAAGAGTCTGCTTCAAGGTGACCTAAACTCTGTGAGTGCACAAATGACTCAAGCTGTTTTTGTTCATGCTGAATACTTTCTTCAAACAATGAAGGTAAAACAATAGCGGACGCTCCGGCCTCCTGCAGGCGCTTAACATCATCTAAATTTGCAGTAAGTGGTGACGAAGATGCAACTAGAGGATTGTTAAGTGTTAAACCAAGATATTGTGTGCTTAAATCTACCATCTACTCACCCTCCCCGTTATGCTTTGTGGTATTTGCATTTTTCTGAGCTTTAACAAGCGATGCCAATTTTCTATGAGGTGGTTGAGTTGAATTATCTTCATCCCAGGGCAAACCTGCGAGTTGCTCATAAAAGTGATAACGATGTACAACATCTTGCTGTGATTGTTCTAACATTTTTTCAGCATCATCAGGGTGCGTTCGCCACAGCATATTAAATCGAACTTCTGTTTCGATAAATTCTCGATACGGAATGGATGGTGCCTTGCTATCAAGATGTAAAGGATTAATACCTTTCTTAGCATTTTGTGGGTTATAACGAAATAAAGGCCAATGCCCGCTATCAACCGCCAATTGCTGCTGTTGATGATTATTTTTTAAATCAATCCCATGCGCAATGCAAGGAGAGTAAGCAATAATAAGTGATGGCCCTTCATAAGCTTCTGCCTCATTAAACGCATGAATGGTTTGAATATCTTTAGCACCATAAGCCACATGCGCCACATATACATTTTCATAATCCATTGCTAACAGAGCCAGATCTTTTTTAGGTGATGGTTTTCCTCCAGCAGAAAATTTTGCCACGGCACCACGTGGTGTGGCTTTTGAAGTTTGTCCACCGGTATTGGAGTACACCTCGGTATCCAATACCAGTATATTAACATCACGCCCCGAAGCTAGCACGTGATCTAAACCGCCATAACCAATATCGTAGGCCCATCCATCACCGCCAATTATCCAGACACTTTTACGTGACAAGGTATCTAGAACAGTTAGCAGTTCCTGTGCAATGAATGTATCTATTGATAGTAATTTTTCACGCACTTTATGCAGACGATCACGCTGTTTCTCAATACCTGCTTCCATTGATTCATCAGCTGACAAAATTTCATCAACCAGTGTTTCACCTAACTCTGCTTTTAGTTGCACTATTAATTCTGTTGCATATTGTTTTTGTTTATCAACAGATAATCGCAAACCCAGGCCAAACTCTGCATTATCTTCAAATAATGAGTTCGACCATGCAGGTCCTCTACCATGTGCATTTATTGTCCACGGCGTAGTCGGTAAATTTCCACCATAAATAGATGAGCAACCCGTGGCGTTTGCTACTAACATTCGATCACCAAACAACTGACTGGCCAGTTTTATATATGGTGTTTCACCACAGCCTTCACATGCACCCGAAAACTCAAATAAGGGCTGTAATAACATGGCACCCTTTATAGTATTAGTTTTAAGCAAGGTGCGATCATAATCAGGTAATCCTAAAAAGAACTCCCAGTTTACCTTTTCCTGCTGACGTAATTCGTCAGTATAAGAAACCATGTTTAATGCTTTATTGCTAACATTCGTCTTGTCGTGTATTGGACAGATATCGACACACAAACCACAACCCGTACAGTCCTCAGGTGATATCTGGTAACTCATCAAGAGATTTTGTGGGAAGTCTTTACCTTTAACAGCCATTGACTTAAATAGCACTGGCGCAACATCAATAAAGGACTCGTCATATACTTTGCTACGAATTACCCCATGTGGACACACCAATGGACACTTACCACATTGAATACAAAGGTTTTCATCTAACACAGGAATTTCTAAGGCAATATTACGCTTTTCATATGCAGCGGTTCCCAGCGGATAACTACCATCTACAGGAAACAGACTCACCGGAATCTGGTCTCCACGACCGGCAATAATTTCATTGGTCACTTTTTTAACAAAATCAGGAGTAAACTCTGATAGCTGATCATTTATTTCTGTCTGCCTGGTAACCTGTTCTGGCACGTCAACTTTATTCAGGTTTTCCAATGCTCTATCTATGGCTTTAAAATTAAACTCTATTAAACGTTGGCCTTTTTTTCCATAGGTTTTTTTAACTGCCTGTTTTATTGACTGGATAGCCTGCTCTTTTGGTAAGATTCCAGAAATAGAAAAGAAACAGGTTTGCATAATGGTATTAATACGTTTATCCATGCCAGCTAAATCTGCCACTTTATACGCATCAATAACATAGAACTGTATCTGTTTATCAATCATCTGTTGTTGCATAAGTAACGGTAAACTGTGCCAAACCTTTTCAGGTGTTACAGATGTGTTTAATAAAAAAACAGCATTATCCGCTGCCATGTCCAACATTGGATATCGTTCAAGAAAAACCGGTTGGTGACAGGCAACAAAGTTTGCGTCTTCATCGCCAATTAAATACGTTGAATGAATGGGTTTATTATCAAAACGTAAATGTGAAACAGTCACTGCACCTGATTTTTTTGAATCATAAACAAAATAACCCTGTACAAACTTATCAGTACACTCACCAATAATTTTTATACTGTTTTTATTGGCACTCACCGTGCCATCACTACCTAACCCGTAAAAAACTGCCTGGAAGGTATCTTTGTGTGCGTCTGTGCGGAACGTTTTATCCCAGCTCAAACTGCTGTGCGTGACATCATCATATATGCCAATCGTAAAATTATTTTTAGGGACTACTACATTCAACTCATCAAAAACAGCTTTAACCATACCGGGTGTAAATTCTTTGGATGATAGCCCAAATCGACCGCCAATGATTTTTGGCATCTGTGTAAATCTGGAATCTTCTGCTGCAACATGTTGTGCAAGTGCTGTGACTATATCTTTGTATAATGGTTCTCCATCTGATCCTGGCTCTTTGGTTCTATCGAGTACAGCAATTTTACGAACGCTTGCGGGTATCGCTTTAATTAAGGCCTCACTATCCAGTGGCCTGAACAAGCGTACTTTAATCAACCCAACTTTTTCACCCTTCTCACAGAGGTGCTCTACAGTTTCATGTACGGCCTCTGCACCGGATCCCATTAAAATAATAATGCGTCCGGCTTCAGAAGAACCAAGGTAATCGAATAAATTGTACTGCCGCCCTGTAAGCTGTGCAAACTCATCCATTACCTGTTGCACCTTCGCAGGCATTGTCTGGTAATACGTATTAACCGATTCTCTGGTCTGAAAAAAAACATCTGGATTTTGAGAACTGCCACGTAATACAGGATGCTCCGGTGTTAATGAGCGTTGACGATGCTGTGCCACGTTATCTGGCTTGATCAACTGTTTAATTACACTGCTATCAATTGAGGTCACTTTTGTTACTTCATGGGAAGTTCTAAAACCATCAAAAAAATGTACAATCGGTATACGTGATTGTAATGTTGCAGCCTGAGCAATGAGCGCCATGTCCATCACTTCCTGCGGCGAATTAGAACACAGAAAAGCAAAACCGCTGGTACGTGCAGTCATCACATCACTGTGATCACCAAAAATTGATAATGCCTGTGCAGCCACAGAACGTGCTGCAACATGAAAGACTGCAGGTGAAAGCTCACCTGCAATTTTGAACATATTCGGGATCATTAATAATAATCCCTGCGATGCTGTAAAGGTAGTGGTTAATGCTCCTGCCTGTAGCGAACCATGAATTGCACCTGCCGCACCACCTTCACTTTGCATTTCGATAATATTAGGAACCGTTCCCCATATATTGGGTTTTTGACGAGATGCCCATTCATCCGCCCATTCACCCATAGGTGAAGCAGGCGTTATCGGGTATATTGCAATGACTTCATTGGTTTGATAAGCAATAGTTGCTGCAGCCTGATTACCATCAATTGTTACTGTTTGAGTTTCGAGCATTAGCGACATCATCCTCTACGGCAAGTTAATTTCAAACATACACAACTAAACTATCAACAATATTTAAAATAACATTCGTAATAATAACTACAATATTTTTCTATATTCTGATGATTTAGGAATGTGCTTTTCGATATCGGCAACACCATGAGCTGCTAAATTTTTCGGCAATTCAAATGCAATCAGTTTACTCAGTTCGTTTGAAAACTGTCCGCGTAACTCACCCAAAAATTCTGGCGCTACAATGAGCAATAATCTGGATAATTTATTGGCTTTACGTTCATCATCAAGATGAGTTGATATGCGTTTAGCAAAATCGACTTGCTGATGTTTTTTAGGGTTATCTTTATTATCATATGCATGACCACCTGCCCCGTTCGCTCCCGATTCTCTACCCGGAAGATCACTCGTCATATCGCGCTCATGTAACCGACCTTCAGGATGCGTCATATCCTCGATCTCTATCAATACAGTGTGATCTTCTGAATCCCATGTAAAGATACGCGCTCTCGTGCTGTCTGCAACAACAACCATGGTAGTTTTCATGAAAACACCTCCTCATTATGTATAGCTCATTTATGACATATTAGGCCGCAAATACCATGACGCTGATCAATAAACCTATATATGATAGATGAACATTAACAATGGCTAATAAACAACTAATCAATACAACTGGTTAGAGCATTAAATTGATATAGTAATTACATATTCCTCTTGTGAATGTTTTCAAATCTGAATTCAGCAATACCAAACAGCCAGGCAAATAACACCACAGTCACAGATAGTGCTACAACACTAAGCACGGATGCAACAAGGAAAATAATAATGAATCCAACTGATAAAGTGACTACAACTCCGATGATAGGCAACAATATAAATATCACAATGGAAGAAACCAGTGCTGTGATTACAATAGCACCTAATATTAAAATTGATTTTAGAAAAGGATTAGTGACTTCTTCGCTGTTAATTAATATTCGAGTCGGCATAATTTTCCTCACATTAAGCACTAGTTAAAAGTTATTCATACACCATCACTCATCTACCCTGTCAGTGCCATCCACCCTAAGGTAATGAAGGGTCATGTAAAAATGAGTCTATCCATTGATACGGGAGGCCACGTGTCGCGAATAGAAATTATTGATGCACAGCCGTCAGACATTTTTACTAAGGCAGCAAAAAGAACAGGGCTGACTATATTCAAAGCACGACTACCGTAAAAATGAAAACATTTGGATTAACTTCATTAAAAAAGGCGCTAAAAAAGGCTGGTATTACTGCTTCAATTAATAAGAAAACCTATAAATTACTTAAGAAACAAAAATTAGCGTATTGCCAATATTCTCTTGATAAATAAAGAGTAAAAAGAATACCGTACTGACATTTAGAGACACCAGATTCAATCGATACAACTAGTATATTCCCGGATCAAGAATATTTCAAAGGTCTTCGCGGTGAAGCCACAAAGCAGTGTCCAGACCAATAGTAATAATTAAAGAACTCGTTACTAATGATAATTAATTAAAAAACAAAATATTTCTCGTTTGTCACCCCCCTTTTGTTCATTTATGCACTTCAGATTACGCCATATATCGTCAGTTTTAGCTGAGGACTATATGAGTAACATGATTTGTGCATTACCCGTCATATCTTTGTATCAAATACTATTTCTTACCACAGCTAGATCTGGCAGCAGAAGATATAATATCGCCTTTTTCCTTACTAGTTATTAAGCCAATTGTAACGAACTCGTTTGCATAATTGCTCAGGGTAGAAACATACTGACCATGGTTACGCCATTTTTCATCACTACCTCGTGGTCCCTCACAAGGAGCCAGTTGGTTGAGTGAGCAACCATTATCAGGGTTAACCAGTTCACCCTGAGGAGTGTAAGGGCAAATATCAGATAATCCGGGTACACCATCCTTATCCGCATCTTCTTCACAGGCATCACCAGTACCATTACCGTCAAAATCAGACTGATCACTGTTAGCAATGACTGGGCAGTTATCTTCGTTATAATCAACCAGATCACCATCTACATCGAGACTGCCGTGCTCTACAATCAGATCCCAGATCGCGTAGTTTTCATTGGTTCTGGTATTTAAAGACCGTGCGTCTGTAACATCATTTATAGAGCCATCTGAAAGACCCAATGTACCGAACAGGCGTCCAGTGTATGGTCCAGAATAAACACAGCGTGAATTGCTTATGGTTGAATAAATAAGCGAACCACTCCAGCAACCTTCACCCAAAATACCTACGCCCCATGCTTCAGTAAATACATCAAAACTGTTATCGCGCATCCCAAGATAATAATCAGCAGGAATAGGAGCATCATACATAGCATCGATTTTATTACTGAGTTTTTGTTGAAGCAGTGTTATATCAGTTTCACCTGCATACCAGTCAAGATTCAGGTCAGGATCAAAATCGGCATTAAACCGAACATGACCCCAGTCGGATGATCCCATTATTTCCGTTACAATTATTTTCAGAGCACTAGATACATGATTAAGGTTTTCAACATCATCAAAACCTAAATTAATACCTAAGAGATCATGCAGATGACCATCTATCTTCGTGCTACCAATCATGGTTTCATGACTTCCTGGTACTATAAAAAAACGAATCAATGGGTTCGTTGGATCATTAACCTGTGAAAAAGCAGGAAAAACTGGTGAGAATAAAGCAGAACGCTCGTCATCAGAATAAAACCCGATATATTCAACATTGGCGGGTAAAATGAAATTATCTGCTTCCAGGCCAGCATCACCGGGCACAGGATCAAAGACAAGAATATTAACTTTTTTGATCTTCTGTTTAATAAATTCATATTCTGAATTGCTAAAGATTTGATGAACCATATGCATGGTTGAAACAGAACCACGGCTGAAGCCTACCAGATTGAGCCGGATACATTTATCGTCACATTGACTTATTACCGGTGTTAACAGGTCAATTGCTTTGTGAAAATTAGTTTCCCAGTTTGGAACCGCTGCCTCTAACCCTTGAAAGCCATCAACAATACCCTTGTGATGATCAGGATAGTCGATTCCAGATTTTTGAAAGTGATGAAGGATGGCTATTGTTTCAGGCCGATCGAAGGGGCTACTTGAGGCACGCCACATAGTGCTGTTCATTGTAGTACCGCTAAAGTAAATCGTTACGGTTTGTTCGTTTACGTTATTGGCGCCATCATCAAGACTGCTTAAATTGCAGGAAGTTAACGATATAAACAGTAAACTAATAAATAGATATTTTACTTTTATCATTTTTTCATCCTTCATCATCATACCGTTGTAGTTTTAACATCAACAATACTTATACTAAACCCATGAGGAACCATCACTCCTTATAGGTTAATTTTAAAAAAGTCAGTTAGATAGGCTTTTGATTAAGGTCAAGTAGAAGGCCGATAAAATGATTAAAAACACTCACTTTAAATAAATACAACAAACAGGGTAAAAGTGAATCTCCCTCAGGATAACGAGCCCCTTAATCACTGCCAGCAGTATCTCAGATACACATCAAAAAGACTAAAAAACGTAAGGAATATAAGATTTATAGAGCCTTAAATTATAGAGTCATCTATAATCAATAAACATTTATTTTTATGATTGATTATCATCAATCCACTACCCTTTTCATTACTCTATTATCATAACTTAAGCCACATAAATAAATATCTCTATGAAAATCAAAACTCTTAACTTCATTTTTCTTGTGCTTCTTCTTCAAGGGTGCGCAGGAACTCGACACAGCTATGAGAAATTAGTTGAAGAAACAGACAAAGATACAGCTATTTTTATGTCTGTAGGTGAATCAACAGAAGTCTTAGCGGTTGGTAACGGTTTCCCGGGTTGGTGGGGGTATTATCCTGCGATTACATCTACTTCACCAACAGTTGCAAGCGTAAAATGTAGAGATAGCCGAAGTTTTATACCTTTTCGTGAACCCGGTATAATTTTTGGCGGAGAGATCTGTGATTTAACCGCTAATGAAAATGGAGAAAGTTTTCTCTTATTTGGAAATAAATGGAATTTAGGAGAAGAGGCTTATGATGTAAAAATAAAGGTAATAGTCGCACCTCGATAAACAGTCATGCTTCCCACTAGAACTTTTAACATTTAAAATATTATGATATTACATATTTTAGCTGCTTTATTTTTATTAGTTGCATATACGCTATATCCAACTAGCCCCATACTTGCAATAAGCTTTACAATATTTGGCTTATTTATAGAAGGTTTTACATTATTTATAATTTTTAAAGACCACAATAAAAATAAAAAAAATAATACATAATAAATTATGCCCCCCAGTGAATACATCTAAAGAATACTTCATCCTGCGCCCTGTAATACCAGGCGCTTTTTACTTGCCAGCATTTCTCTGGTTGCAGTTATTTCAGCTGTAGCCACCCCAACAAGAGTTGAGGTCTATAATGTATACTCGAAAATAAACAGGATCAGAGAACAATTGCCTCTATACTCGCGCATATTGATCTCCTGCACCCATTAACCCTCCTTTATTTAATCTATAAATAATTAAATTAACGTACCAAGGGCATCAGCAATACGTTTACCCTGCTCTTCGTTAATCAAGTCACCAAGTACCTGTGTAAACTGTGGCACTTCTGCACCTGAAAGTATGTATTGCCAGCGATATGCACGAAGTAAACCTTGCTGTACTTTATTACGCTCTTCTGATGAAAAGGTTCGATCTGATATCATGCAAAAATATGATGCATCAGCTTCGCTTTGCCCCTGCAATATTCCATCAACCGCCACAACCAGGTCTATAAAATCTGTTATAGCCTGATCACGCTCCACATCATTAAGTTTTTCATCCTCTCGTCGCCACTCCAATTCATCAATAATTGCGTGCTGAGATTCTTCGCGCCAATGAAATAAAAATACATCTTTAAATAAATCCGAAAGGCCTTCATCAGCTTCGATACTTTCCCTGTAATGGGCTTGTGTAAAAAGTTCAATATGGCAGGTAAGCCCTAATACTGCCCAGGTTGATTTAGAAAGAACAGCTGATGCAACTTCGTTAGCATCAGCTGCAAAGTTATAACCTTCAGGCATGTCTTTTGCGATCATGTTTTCAATTCGACGAAATAAAGCCTGATGTTTTAATTCTTCGTCACTAAATCTAATCATTGCTTCTAAAGCTGACTGATCACCTAATGCGTGGTCACGGCTTACTTCCAGTATTTTTGTATTGATAAACCGTTCTACAAGACCAAAAATATTTGCATAGGTACGCCCCTGAATCTGGCTTAAAAGGCGACACTCTTCTTCTGTTAGAAATATCATATCATTAAGTAATGAAAGACCATCAGGCAAGAATTTATTAGTAAAATCAAACTCTCTTCCTCGAATAACATCTCCTTCAATCTCCCAACGAATACGTTTGGAAACCTCAACACACTTTGCATAACGATTTGAGTTTTTTAAAGTCTTCTCAGTAGTTTGTATTGTATTTGTGTTCATAACTATTACCTTTGGTTAGTGATTAATTTTGTTTTAAACATTTTTCAGCGCCATAGATAAAATATAATGACTTCTGATTTGATGAATTTATAAATGCTTCTAATTCTCCTGTTTCCCTACGAAAATAAAACAAACCAGACACCTTTCTTAAACCAGTGACCAGCAGTATTACTTTCTGTTTCTACTCTGTTTAATGGTCTGCTTTCAATCCAGTGATTACGCTCCTGTAAATAATCAATCGTTGCATCTAGATCTAATGATTTATCTATATCAATAAATGGAAAGACTGCATGCAGTGCAAAAGCAATAACACTGCTTAATAATCTCCACGCTATACCAGTAGCAAAACCCAGATGTAGCAGATAGCTAACACCTTGTTGTTTTGTATGTTTAGTGAAAGGGTTCATTTGAATATTCTCCTGTAAGATTTAAACCATCGTTATTAGGTTTTGCTTTACCTTGAGTAAATAGTAAGCCTTGACAACGACTTAAATAAGATGGAAATTAGTCAAAACAGAGGCGTTTGCGCCACTATTTTAAGGAACATATGGTAAATACAGAAAATATACCTAGAAACAGCCCAATCAATGTACTGGTTGTTGCTGTACCAGAGACTGCCGGCTCGGCATTGTACGGCATGGTTGATGTGCTGCTATCAGCGGGAAACATCTGGCAGACACTGGTGCGCTCAGAAACTGAAACTCAATTATTTCAGGTTTCTATCATCTCTCCAGAGAGGGCCATCTTTAGCTGTGGTAATGGTATTCCAGTTAATCCGAAATATTCGATTGCCGAAAACCCGGATGCAGATATCGTGATTTTACCTGAGCTCTGGCTAGGACCGGATGAAGACCTGAATGGGCGTTACCCTGAGTTGATGTTATGGCTTCGTCATAAGTACAAACAGGGAGCAACACTGTACTCAGCCTGTTCCGGTTCCGTTATGCTTGCGGAGTCTGGTTTACTCGATGGCTGTCAGGCAACCTCTCACTGGGGGTATAAAGACTTATTTAGAGTGCGTTATCCCAAAGTACATTTCTGCCCTGAACCCAACCTGGTGTTTGCAGATCCTGCGGGGCGTATCGTAACAGCTGGTGGTACTACATCGTGGCATGATCTGGCTATTCATATAATTTCTCGCCATGGAAGTCCGGGCGAAGCTTTACGAATCGCAAAAGTTTACTTACTGAAATGGCACGGTGAAGGTCAATTGCCGTATGCATCACTCGTCAGAAGCGCACCACATGCAGATTCTGTTGTGCGAGGCTGTGAGCAATGGTTAAAAGAAAACTACAAACAAAGCAATGCAGTTACTCAGGTTGTAGAACAGGCAAAAATTCCCGAACGAACATTAAAACGACGATTTAAAGCAGCGACAGGTGCAACACTAATTGAATACATACAAAATCTACGCATCGAAGAAGCCAAAACACTACTGGAAACAGAACAGATGCCGGTTGATGATATCAGCGTTGCAGTTAGTTACGAGGACGTATCATTTTTCAGGCGATTGTTTAAACGCCTGACGGGTTTAACGCCGAGTCAGTATCGTCGAATGTTTAAACCCGTTGTTGGTGAATAGTGTCGGAAACAATTATTTCGAATATTAGTGTATATTGACCTCTGCCCTCTATTTATCACGAATTAACTGAATGAAATGAATTAATAATATGGACCTTACATTAATAGCAACACACTTTTCAGATATAACCTGGGTATTATTCGCGCTCTTTTTTGGTTTAGTTGTCACATTCATCTCCTTACCACCCATGGTGGGCTACCTTATTGCCGGATTTGTCTTAAGCGCTATGGGTTTACAAGGTGGTGAAACATTAAATGCCGTAGCCGAAATTGGCGTTACCATATTGCTTTTCAGTATCGGTTTGAAACTGAATATAAAAGATTTATTCAGAACAGAGATATGGGCGGTATCCGTCATTCATATGCTGTTAACCACTGTTATTTTTGGTGCGCTTATATTTGCCATGAGTTTCAGTGCATTGCAGGAATTTATAGGTCTTTCTGTCACTGAGTCTGCATTAATCGCATTTGCTTTAAGTTTTTCAAGTACCGTATTTGCGGTTAAAACATTAGAAGAAAGTGGTGAAATGTCATCGCTACACGGAAAAATCGCTATTGGCATTTTAATCATGCAGGATCTTTTTGCCGTGATATTCCTAACGGTTACATCGGGTAAAGTTCCCTCTTACTGGGCGGTGTTATTACTATTACTTATTCCATTAAGACCCGTTTTAATCATGTTATTGAAAAAAGTTGGGCATGGTGAGTTATTAATATTAAGTGGTATGTTATTAGCCCTTGGTGGTGCAGCACTGTTTGATTTTACCGGCGTTAAAGCCGATTTAGGCGCATTACTAATCGGTGTTTTACTAGCAGGTAATGAGAAATCTGATGAGCTTGCAAAATCACTGTTAGCATTTAAAGAAATATTTCTGGTCGCCTTTTTCCTTAGTGTTGGTTTCAATGGAGTGCCATCTGTAATGGCTACGGTTATCGCAATCGTTCTTGCTATTGTGATGCTGGGTAAAGCATATTTATTTTTCAAATTATTTACCCGTTTTAAGTTAAGAGCAAGAACCAGTTTCCTAACCAGCCTGTCGTTATCAAACTATAGTGAATTTGGCCTGATTGTAGGTTTCATTGGTGTATCAAACGGCTGGATGAGTGGTGAATGGTTAGTTATTATTGCAGTTGCTTTATCAATTACCTTTACCATGTCTTCACTGGCCAATACCAAAGCACATAGCTTATATGCAAAATATGAACTCAATCTGCATAAATCTGAAAGCATTGAACGCCTAACAGATGATAAACCCATCGATGCAAAAGATGCACAGGTGCTGATTTTTGGAATGGGACGAGTCGGTACAGGGGCATACGATACCTTAGTTGAACAGTATGGTGATAGTTTACTGGGTGTTGATTTCGACCAGCTTGCTGTAGACAGAAATATAAAAGAAAAACGAAATGTTATACTGGGCGACGCAACAGACTATGATTTTTGGGCTCGCCTGAAACCCGGAGCCGTAAAATTAATTATTCTTGATATGCCAAATGTAAAAGAAGCACTGGCAGCACTCGAAATGATCAAACTGAACAAGTATGAGGCCTCTGTAGCCGCAACAGTAAAACACAATGACTGTATGAATATTCTGAAAGAATCAGGAGTCGATATCGTTTTTAATATTTATTCTGAAGCAGGCTCTGGTTTTGCAAATCATGTGATAGAAAGTATTGATCAAAAATAAATTAAATATGGGATTAAGGATAATATATGCCATATAAAGAAATACTCAGTGCCATTGCAATCATAATCACTTTCATTGCATTTTTACCTTATATCATTTCAATTCTGAAAGGAAAAACAAAACCGCATGTTTTTTCCTGGTTAATATGGGGCATTACTACCTTTATCGTTTTTCTTGCCCAATTAGAAGCTAATGGTGGCGTTGGCGCGTGGCCTATAGGTGTTTCAGGCGTGATTACTCTTTTTATCGCTTTATTAGCCTTTATTAAAAAAGCTGATATTAAAATAACCAGAATGGACTGGGTGTTCTTTGTTTCTGCTATTTCATCATTACCTTTCTGGTTTTACACATCAAACCCGTTGTGGGCTGTGATTATTCTTACAACCGTTGATATTTCAGGTTTTGCGCCAACGGTAAGAAAAACCTATAACGACCCATACTCAGAGTCATTACTCTTCTTTATGTTATTTGCAATTCGTAACATACTGGTTATAACAGCACTTGAAACACTTTCAGTTACTACTACCCTCTTTCCGGCCGTAATAGCACTTGCATGTTTTTCATTAATTATTATGATACTTTACCGAAGGCTTGAAATTAAAAACGCCAACAAGGGAATTGAATAACGGGGAACAACAAGACAATTCATTACTTTTGTAATCAATTATCACTGCCACCCTCCTTTTTTATAAATATGGACATTGAAGAGGTTTTTCTATGCAAGTTGTAATCGCTTATCAATCATTAAATTCTAATACCAGCTCTGAGCATAATCTTGCAGCCAGTACCGCACAAAAATTTCAGCGTGCAGCCCATAAAACATTAGCCGGTTTGTATCCAGCGGGCAGTGGCGCGCTTAAATACCCTACTGATCCGCGGGTTAAGTCTAACCTTGCACTTCAAGGTCCTGCACAACTGATACCCGCAGCGGACAAAAGTTACTTAGATGGCAAGAATGAAACGAAGAAAAAAAGATCTGATTCAGATGATAGTGAAAAACTAAAACTTCAAGCTGCTCAAACAGAAATGCTCAGTATGGTTGAAGGTAAAGCCCGACAGATTCATCAAATCGCTTATCGTGCTATGGCTAAACAGTGCGACCTAATCGTATTTGGCGAGATGGATTCCAGTCACGCCGACTGGGCCACTGTAGCAGGTGCTGCAGGGGACAGTATCCACGTATCCAAACATCAGAAAGCCTGTCATTGTTTCAGTGTACATGGACCTACAAACACAACAATACCGATTAGTGAAGGTGATGGATGGTGCGCTGCAAGATGCAGTGGTGTTCTAGCTGTTTTTGTTCATGTGCCAAACAATGTTGCAGGTAAAAAAAGTGCTGCGAGCAGATTTTACAAGGATATAAAAAACACCCTGCTCAATACCAGCGGTGGTGGCGTTGTTGATGTATTCATTGGTGATACAAACCAGCCCAGAGACACGTTTAGCCCTGAAGTTATCACTAGTGGGATGGATCAGACTTACAGGGACGCTCATTCAGCTAGCTCAACTATCAATCCTGCTGACACCTGGGCTAGAGACGGCGTCAACCATAAAGGTACCAATTCAGCTAACTCGAAGAAATTTGATGTAGCTGTTTACAACATAAGTACAATTCGTAAAATTGAAGTTAAGTACTTTTCACAATTTTCATTTACCACCGATCAGGCTGCCGCTTACACCGATCATATGGGTGTTATGGTAAAACTTGAAAAGAAATAAGATACAAAAACAATGAAAGATAAACCAAAGCTACATCTAATGTGCGGGAAGATGGCATCGGGTAAAAGCACGTTAGCTGTTACACTTGCGCGTGACAACAACGCTATTCTAATTATTGAAGATGAATGGTTAACTAAACTTTACCCTGATGAAATTCATACAATAAACGATTACATAAAATATTCTATTCGTTTACAAAATGTAATCACACCACATGTATCCTTATTGTTAAATCAGGGCATATCGGTAGTGCTGGATTTTCCTGCTAACACAAAGAAACAACGCAACTGGCTACTCTCCCTGTCTAAATCAACTAAAGTATCTCATTTACTGCATTATGTTGTAGCCAGCGATGAAAAGTGTAAAGCTCAGCTAAAGAAAAGAAACAAGAATAATCCAGACCAGATAGCATTTACTTCTGAAGAGGAATTTGACACTATAAATCAATACTTTCAGCCCCCTTATGAAAGTGAGAAATTGAATATAAGAAGACATCAATAGCTGGAACAGCATTATATTTTACAATTAACACGTAAAGGAGATTCAACATGTCTAAAGAAAAGGACGTATCAAATCACTACTTACATGGTGACCTGCTTAAAGCAATTGAAACCGCTCTACCCAAGTTAGGTAAAACTACTGACTCCATTACTATTGAAGATCTTGCGCCTATTGATGAATTTCATATAGGAGGGAGACAGGCAACTGAGAATTTTTTAAGCCAGCTAAATTTTTCAGACAAAGAGCACTTACTTGATATTGGTTGTGGTCTGGGTGGGGCTTCACGTTATATTTCAAACAAATACAATAATCGCGTCACAGGCATTGACCTTACTGATGAATACATTACTACTGGCAATACGCTAAGCACATGGCTCAATTTGCATAACCAGGTTAACTTACATCAAGGTAGCGCGCTCTCTATGCCTTTTCAGGACGAGTCATTCGATGGTGCTTATATGATGCATGTTGGAATGAACATTGAAAACAAGACTCAGCTTTTTAAAGAAATATTCCGCGTATTAAAACCAGGCACCTCTTTAGGTGTTTATGATGTAATGCAAAACAATGATGGTGATTTAATTTATCCTGTTCCGTGGGCATCAAATAAAAACACCAGTTATCTAGCCCAACCAGGTCAGTATAAAACTGCATTACAGGAAGCTGGATTTGTGGTTACAAAAGATAATAACCGTCGTGATTTTGCGTTGGACTTTTTTAAAGCTCTACGAGAAAAAACAGAAGCGAATGGCGGCCCACCTCCTCTCGGCCTGCACACTTTAATGCAGGAGAGCACTGCAGATAAAATTAAAAACATGATTCACAATATAACAGAGGGCTATATTGCTCCGGTAGAAATTATTTCACACAAAACATAAGCATTATTAAAACGCATTAATTTACATCCCGATTAACCCATAAAGCAACTGAAAAATGATATATTCCTCTGACCCTGATCATTTATAAACAACCAATACGTACTTACTATGCAAACACACAATCAACTCAAGAATTTGTTACTCCTGTTATTTCTGGGTTTACAATTCAACCCGGCACTAGCCGATGAAATAACAATAGGCGTTAGCGCCTCTATACCGCCATATATAATAAAAGAAACAAAACAAGGTATTGAACTGGAGATTTTACAGGAAGCATTTAAGATCACGGGGCATACGATAAATATCGAATTTCTTCCTTTCGCGAGAACATTTACATTACTAGATGAAAAAAAATTAGATGGCATAATAAACACGAAAAAAGGAATGATCGACAATGTCTTTTATACTGATATTGCCATTACTTTTCAGAACTGTGTTATTAGTTTAGCTAAAAACAACTATCCGGACTTTAAAAACATATCATTTTTAAAAAACAAAGATATCATCGCCTTCCAGAGAGCATCTGAAATATTAGGTAACGAATTTGCACTAATAACAAAAGATAACGACAACTATGAAGAAGTGGCATCCCAAAGATCACAGGTCTTACAGTTCTTTCTGGAGCGGAATGCTGAAATAATTATTATAGAAGAAAACATTTTTAAGTATTATCGAAATAAAGCCTATGACATTATCGGCAATAAAGCACATACACCTGTAAAATATCATCGAATTTTTCCGCCAACAGAATACAGGTTTGCATTTATAGATGAAAAGATTCGAGATGATTTCAATACGGGTTTGAAAACAATAAAAAGTAATGGTACTTACAGTCAGATTATAGATAAATATGAACGTTTAATGTTATAACTCGATCAACCCTGAATAGCTGATCAAAATATATAAATTATAATTAGAGAATAAGGAGGAAGGTCATAATAGGAAAAACTAAAACAGGTGAAAATATTAGAATTCAATATTCTTACGCTGAACCTGGTTTTATATATTCACACCTTAATAAAAGCTATAATTTTGAAAACTTACAATAAAAAAATGTATGCAGTACAAAATCATCTTTAAAATCGGGTTACATTTTCCCTACCTCCAACTATTACCTTAGTTATTTAAAGTTGAAAACACTAAAACACCTGTTTTATTTGATAAATATCTTTGGCTTTTGTCTTCTTACTGAGCACTTACATTAAAATCAGTCAAATTTTATAGAAGGTGTAATTACTAACTGTACACTCGTATCTTCAACCAGTGGAGCCTGATAACGTCTATCTGTGGTTCTAATCAAACCCATAGTTAAAGTAAAAATATTTTTTGATTCTTTCAGCGGGAAATTTTTATGAATTAAAAATCGTTGTTGAGTCGGCCTGAAATTCGTTTGATCAAATTCAAAAAAAACATCTATACCACTATTATCCAATAAAGATAACCACTTGCGATTTACATTTATATGATCTCTCCTCATACCAACATATATTGCATCAGCTATCGACTCATTATCATGCCACTTACCCCCCACACGAAAACTCCAGTCGAGGTTTTTGTTTTCTTTTTTTATCTTTCCCTTTATCTTCCATTCAAATTCAAACCAGTTATCGTCGATTACTTCATTATTTAATAAATGCTTATCACCATAACTGAGCAAATACCCCATAAATCCTTTATTATTTGCCTGTTCACCTTCTCCATAAGTAACCATATTCCCCATAAATAATGATACAGCGTAAGGTTCTTCAAATCCTGCAGTTAACACCTCTATTACGTTAATGTTATTGGTTATCTGAGCTTTATCATAAGCATAATCAGAATTATGACGAATTGACGCACCCAGTATAGGCATGGGATTAACACTGAATTCCAATAACAGGAATCGGGGTTTGTGGCTTCTGAGTAAAAGATCCTGATATATCTCTCGTTCAGTCTTGTCACCAAGATTGGGTATTTCCTCATCAGTCAGGTTCACATACAGACCTAAACTACTGTAATACGGATCAAGCTCCATCTCCCAGTTATATCTGTCTTGCTGTTCTACTGCTTCTGCCTGTAAAAAAGTGACATTCAACACAGTCAGAAAAAAACACAGTACTCTAGGCACTTTAAACACTCCGCGAAAACAGGCTATAAAACATATCATTAAGCACACATGTTTAGTGGCTGTATCAGTTACTATAGTAAATTATTTGCATCTGAACACAGTCGTTATTACCCCCCCTAACCTGTTTTCTCAGCACACGATTTAGTACCTCCTTGTAAGCTATATGTAACATCAATAACAAACCACTTTAATCGCAATATATGAAAACAGCTTAACTCATCAAATATTCATATATTTCAAATAGATATAAGGACTTAAGGGATACCTAGAGATTCTATATTAGTGATTTATTTTATACTCATTAGTAAGCTGATTATTTAATATGACTGGTCTACACTACTGTATATAGACGTAATGGATTACAAAATTTATTATGTGATATATAAATATGAGCACAGTCCACCCAGCAAGTAGATACACATCGCTTTTACTTCTTCTCGGCCTTTTAATCATTTCTTCAACGGCCCTGTCTGAGAACATATCTTTCGAAGAGATTTTAACTTTATCGTTAACTGATTTAGTCAATCTTGAGATATACAGTGCAAACAAAACACATGAAACCATTAAAGAGTCCCCTGCCAGTATTTATATCGTCAATAGAGCTGACATTGAAAGGTATGGTTATAATACGTTGACTGATATTCTGGAAAACGTGCCTGGTTTTTACAATATATATAGTTATAACGGTGCACCAGGAAACTTTGGTGTCAGGGGCTTCTGGAACCCAAATCAACAAAATAGCAGTATGGCTATTCTGGTTAATGGTGTGCATCAATATACCTTTGATTCTAGAAGCAGCCCTATGGAACAAATTCCTGTTCCTGTTGAAGCCATTGATAAAATTGAAATAACACGAGGACCAAATGCGGTTATTTATGGAAGTGGCGCCTCATTCGGTGTAGTAAATATCATTACAAATACAGTTACTGATGATCAGAAAAAATCTTTATTCGCATATTCATCAGGCTCTTTAAACACAGAAAGAGCGGCTCTACGTGTTGCTCTGAAAGAAAATGATTTGAAGCTAGTTATGAATGCCGGTACCTACAGTACAAACGGTCCAGATAACAAATTTTATGATTTAATGAATTCAGATAATTTCTCCACTCTGCCGAGTTTTGGTATAACCGACCCCGAATATAGCACTAATGAATTATTAGAACAGCATAATAAATATTTCAATATTAACAGTTCATACAAAAACTGGTTCTTTGATTTTGCATTTAATCAGTCAAGCACTGAATTTTTCATATTAGTACCTTCTGTACAGGATGGATCAGAAAGAAAAAGCACCTCCATTAATATGACAGTTGGTTATGCATATGAAATTAATGACTGGATTGATATGAATTTTAAATCAACTTATTATCAGCACAATAGAGATACAGACTTTGATGCATTCAGCCCTTCATTCTATGGAATTATTAACTCATCTTACGATGCATATAACATTGAGCTATTAAGCAACATTAAAGCATCTGATGATACCAGCATTTTAATTGGTCTTAACTACCAGAGCATGAAGAACCTTGATGAGTTAACAGACATACCTGCATTAAACTTTAATCAGGACAGTTATTTCATTGATGACAGACCACTGCATGCCGTCTTTTCGCAAATAAACTATCAGGCGACTGACAAATTAAAACTAACTGCTGGAGGTCGTTTTGA
The DNA here is from genome assembly GCA_003349885.1 of endosymbiont of Galathealinum brachiosum. NCBI lineage: Bacteria > Pseudomonadati > Pseudomonadota > Gammaproteobacteria > endosymbiont of Galathealinum brachiosum. The sequence continues at coordinate 61,609 of QFXC01000014.1, forward strand.
AGAGATACAACCTTATAGAAGTACCTTTATTTCAGATACTGGAGAAGCTTCAGAGAATAGAATTATCAGTAATAATGAAAGCATACACATAAACTCTTATAGGGGCGCTGCGGTATACTCATCAACAGATGAACACACTTTCAAATTTATGATAGGAAATTCAAGCCGCATAAGTGGAGATGATTTTTTACCTGAAGAAACAGATACTATAGAGTTAAACTATTTATATGTTGTTGAAAACCTGTATACAAGTGTTAGCTTATTTCATAACAACCTTAGAAATCTCGTTGTTCCATTTTTAGTAGATGATGGGGCGGGAGGCTTATCAACAGAAGAAGATACCTCAGGTAAGCTATCGACTGATGGCATTGAAATCATCATAAACAAAAACTTTCAAAAATACTGGTTAATTGAAGCTGGAATAACCTATCAGGATACAAGTGATGATATTAATAAAAATCTGGAACCAGCGTACTCTCCAGATTTACTCTCACATATTAAACTTAGCTATAAAAGTAGAAAATCAACGTATTCACTTATAAGTCGATATGTAGACGAGATGGAAAGCTTCTACGATCCTGGTATAGACAATGGGGACGGCAGTTTTGGCAATCGAACAGGTGATAAAATAAATAGTTATGCAACTCTGGATGCGAACATAAGAATAGATAACATCTATGAGGGTTTTTACCTTAATGTAAAAGCGAATAATCTTCTGGATAAAACCATTCGATACCCGAACAACAATGACAACAACACTCTTCTCGACAAGGGAACGCTTGGCAATGAAAGAATCATTACTGTTACTGTTGGTATCGATTTTTAGATAAGGAATAATATAATTATTGTGATTATAGAAAATCTCTGTTTATACATTCTATTTTTAGCATATTATTGAATATTAAACATTTTTCTGTAGGCCTGCTCAAGACTCATCGATCTATCTTTATAATCAATAACATCTCCAATGATTATCTCTATCTGTAAGTTCTTTTCACGATTTACAATCGCTCTTCGTAAGATATCATTGGCATTATCTTTTATATAAACAGGTAAAATAGGTAACCTATTTTTAACTGCAATCAGTTGAGATCCTTCTTTAAACTCGGTTAGATCAGTATCCTCTTTATTACGAGTGCCTTCAGGAAAAACAAAAATGGAAACACCTGTACTCAAGCCTTTTTTAATGTCCTTGAAAAAGGAGCCCATTGTATTTGACTCTCTATCCAGCAGAATAGAACCGCCATTACGCACGAATAAACCAAAGAAAAACGAATTATAAAGTTCCTTTTTTGAAATCCATAACCCCAGGATAGGTGTGTTTTTTAAAGCCTGCTCAATAATACAGGGATCGATTATGCTTCGATGATTGGAGATCAGTAAATACTGACCCTCAGGATCAATTTTATCTGCACCCGTTACGATTATTTCAATGTTAAGCCTTGAAAGCAGCGTATCACTATACTCAAGGCGCAGTTTCTTCTTCTCAGCATTGCTTGATGCTTTCTTTAATTTAAAACCATATTTGTTTGTTAAATACAGCGCGTACAGCGCCATTCTTACCTGTTTCAGACTCAAAAAAGCAACCCTCATATTTTGAGACGCGATTATAACAGGACTTGGGTTCAGGCTTTAAATTATCTATAGAATTATTAGTTAATAGCATTATATTTCTAAAAGAAGGTCGTTTTGGTCAAAAAACGACCAATCACTTGCATGAAATTCACCCATTTACCTGATTTTTCTCTAATCAAGTCAAACAAACTGCTGCTTTTTAGTCTTTTAAAAACATGGCTTATACCTTAATAAAATATTGAATAATGATATTTATCATTGCTCAAAATAGTAAAAAACTGATAAAAATCAGGTAGTAATTGTTAATAACACCATATGACTTAATAGGACTTTGTTATGAAAAAATCATTATCTATAATATTCTTCACCCTTCTATACTTCGTAGTTAACACATCCGCATTTGCGGATAACTCGGATAAAAAACTTTTCGTTAATTTAATATCGGATGATCTAGATCGTGCTGCAATGGCACTTGGTATCAGTAATAAGGTGTTAAGCACTGAAAATATTAAAGTAACAATATTTTTAAGTGCTCAGGGCGTTCGTTGGGCTGATAAGAACATCCCTCAGAATAGTTATGTTAATGGTAAAACGATTCCCGAGATGTTACAGGCTTTTATGAAAGCTGGTGGTCAGGTTATTCTCTGTAAAATGTGCATGAATAATGTAGGCGGGATAAAACAGAGTGAAGTTATAGATGGTATTAAATTCACAGGTACACTTGAAGCATTGTTTGCTGATGACACAACGGTACTAACCTATTAGATATCTGATTAAGGTCAGAGTATATTTTATTCTAATATCAGATTACATTATCCTCTGCCCTTATTTAATTAAGTAGCATTAGATGTTAATAAAAACAAAAATCCAGATCTTCACTGGTTTAATTTTTCTCAGCATTGTTAGTAGTATTTACCCTGGGCTCTGCCAATTGAGTCCATTTCCCATGGTACTACTTGGATCCGGTCCTTTTATTTTATACGGTATGATATATTTACTGATTAAACGAGAGAGCGTATTAATTAGCTGCATTTGGGCCATATCTATTACATTATTTTTAACATTATTATCTCAATATACCATCTATTCTAATTGTAAAGGCACTACATACGGTTATTCAGCTCTACCATATTTGTTTGTAACGCTTAGTAATTACATGATAGCCGGTCTGGCATTTTTTATCGCACTGAACAGTTATTTTCGTAATCATGAAAACAAACCATTAAACAGTATCGCATCATTTATAAGCGCATCAGGTATAATTATTATGGTGACAATTCTTGTGGTGACTCTTATTGAAATTTTGGCATAGTCATTACGGTTTATTCAAGCTAATATAAAATTACCTATTAAAACTAAAACCTTAACTGTGATATTTGGTACATTCATTAAAACACATAATGATATATTATAACTCCATATATTAACGGCATTAAGGTCAGGAAACATCTAATTAAATCTACAGAAAGATTATATGCAATCACTTGAAAGCTGGTTTTCTTTAATAGCTCTCTTTATTTTATGCTTCACTATTATTGGTGGAGCAGCGACGGCTTTCGTTCGTCTCTTCGATATAAACACCCCCATCGACATAGGTCTACTTCATGGTCGCGCTGGAGTAGTTGGCACTTTATTATTAATATTATCTATAGTCATTGGTAATGAAACGGGGCAGACTATAAAACCAGCAATTGGATTTCTAACATTAACTGTGCTGGGAGGAATTACACTGTATTTTATTATCAGAAGAAAAGGCATTTTACCCAGAAGTATAATTCTCATACACGGCGCTCTCGCTATAACAGCTGTTCATACCTTAATTTTCGGTTTTAATATTTAAGCACGAAAATCGAAGCCATATTAGTAACAGTCATTTTACTTTCACAGCTAACATTACGAGCAAGTATCACTTATATCCGAAACCATCGTATTTGTGTATTATTGATTCCCCTTAATAGACTAACACCAGAATAATGAAAAGATATAATTTACTACTTCTATTAATTTTATTCATACAGACATCATTAGCATTCTGCGAGAATAATATACCAGTTAATATAACTGAAGATTTCAATAAGGCAGCTAATCATCATAAAGGGATGTTTAAAAGTTTAATGGGTATGCGTGGATTTCCGAGTCTTAAAGATCGATCAGCAACATTAGACAATATTCTCAATAAATTAGCCAGTTATGAAAAACCAACAACATTACTGTTTTATGAAAATAATGAAAATGAGCTAAGGATATGGACACTGAATAACAATAGACAGGTAAATTTAAAAAAAATACAGATATCTTCAAGTGATCTTGAGCAGAAAATTATTGGATTTAGAAAGACCATCAACTCACTAAGCTCTCAAATCGATAGAGCGCCTAAACTAAAACGTGGCATAACAAGGAATGCTAAAAAAGTAAATAAAACGAGTCTAGATGAAATCAGCCAACTGTTAGTACCGGAAGAGCTTCATAAAATACTTGATAACACTGAACAACTCTTAATTATTCCATCATCAGCTATTGGAAGCATTCCATTTGCCATGTTAGATTTTCCTGGCAAAGATGGAAAACAACTTGTAGATTCTGTTTCCATTACCATACTACCTAGTTTATTTGATACAGATAATGCTCTGCCCCGTAGATACGTAAGTACTAACAACCATAATACGTCTCTAATTGTCGGTAATCCTGAATTTTATAATGATTCTGACTGGCATTTTCCACAACTACCCGGTGCAGAACATGAAGCCAGAATAGTTTCTAAATATTTAAATTCTTCCCCGTTAACTGGAAGTAATGCTAATAAGTCAGATGTTCTTAAAACAATCGAAACAGCTGATATTATATATTTTGCAACACACGGCGTTGCCAGTGTTGACTCCCCTCTTGATGAAAGTTTCATTGCATTAGCCGGTACAGACTTTAAAAGCAGTCGATTAACTGCTAGAGAAATACAAAACCTTTCTTTACAGGCAAAACTGGTAGTTTTAAGTGCCTGTCAAACAGGACTTGGTAAAACTGAAGACGCGGGTATCATAGGACTCGCCAGAGCATTTAAAATCGCAGGTGCTGAAGAAGTACTGGTAAGCTTATGGAATGTTGATGATGAAGTAACAACTGAATTGATGACAAGCTTTATGAAAACCTATTTAGAAAGCACTGAGAATGCTTCATCTGCTTTAAGAACAACAATGGCCATGATGCGCACTAAACATAAAGACCCCAGGCTATGGGCATCATTTACTGTATTTAGTGGTGAAGGCACTGTTATTGAACAAACAGATAATTAATTCATCAAAAAATATTATGATCGAAAGAGCTAAAAGACAACCGTCTCTATTCCTAAAGAACAGTGTCTTTAACCTCTTTTTTTACACACCACGTCTGATTGTATTCAAGGTCTGCTCAAAACGTTCACGTCTGTCAGGATTATTACGACGATTTTCTTCACTGTATCTGCTCTTTTGTGCCCGGTACCAGGTAGGTACAATAAAACCGAGTATAAAGGTCACTATCCCCATTCGAGTAACAATAGCCCAGAACGTCGCACCTTCAATAGGATCCGGTCTTAACGGCTCTAATAAAGGTATAACTATAAAAGCAGCAATCAGCATTAGACTAATTGCACAAATAACTGCGTCTTTAAGGTCGCCCCACTGTCGATAACGCTGCCAGCCTTTTAACTTTGTTATAACTGGATATTCACCAGTGGTTAAACGTATTGACAATAAAATGGCAATACCACTATGAAGAAAACTCCATGGATAAGAACATTTTGTATATCGTTCAACGCCTGTATATTCACAAAAACCAGTAGGCTCTAAAAATAGACCGCCAATGTAAAAAGTCATAAATGCAATAAACGCGGCAATCAGGCCTGACAACAGAGGGTAAACTACATTCGGTCCATATTGTTTTAATGAAAAATCACATATTCGTGGGCAGAATCGCGCAAGTACAATTGGTGTCAAAACAGCACTAAACATAATACAACCAATCATAATCGCTTTTACAATACCCAGTTTATATGCAAGAGGAAACACAATGAATGAACATAAAATAATAGTCAGTATCAACATATCATTTGGGTTAGGGAGCGGACTAATACCTTCAGCTTCAAGTTTGAAACCCAGTTTACCAAACTGTTTAACTCTATCGGCATCGCTATAATGAGAATGTAAAGAAATTCCAGCTAATAAAGAATAAATCTTACGTAATAAATCTCTACAGTTATCTCGAAATTCAGACTCTCGTTTTGTTAACTCTTCACTTTTTTCCCCACTATTTAATCTTAACTTATCTAAACAGACCCGGGCATCAGCAACAAGATTCTGTTGTATCTCTTTAACAACATCCACAGATCGTCTTTCACTATCAGGTTCTTTTAGTACAGCAAAAGCTGTTTTATAATGATCATCTGCTTCCCAGTAGTTTATGTTTTCAATTAATAACAGACACTTACACCAGAGAGACTGGGTAGTAGCAAACTCACTATTGTAAACAACATCTACAGCATGAAAATTATCTTCAACTGCCCTGTTTCGTACCTTCTCTACCAGATCAGCCTGTGGATTATAGGGAGCCCTTTTTAGGCGGTTTATCTCACGTAATTGCTGAGCAGGAATTAACGCACGTTCATACAGGATCGACCGAATACCAATATCGGCCCAGCGAAATGGTGGCACATTAGGCAATATCAAGATAACAAATGCTGCAATCACAAGTGGACCTGCATTGGTTATATCTGGAAGCCCCTCCTGTACAAACCATAGAATTATCTGCTGAAACTGGCTGCTGATACCAGGTTGCAATAAGACTAATAGATAAATTAACATCGCCAGTAATGCATACAGAAATTGATAAAGACGAAATCGAAATGCTGTGGTATTGGCACGAGGTGGTCTTAACAGTAAATTATGTTTACCGGGATTGAAACTCAATATTTGACTGAGTTTATCTTTCCAGTTTAAATTATCAGATGTTGATTGTGTTTGCAGTATATGTGGATTATTGAAACGATACATTGCTGATAAGAGCACAACAAGCGCCCCAAGCAGAAGAATTAAGCCATCCATATCACACCCTCCGTAGCATTAATAATAAGCGATTCTAATATACCAAAATAAATGCATTAACAACAATAAACTTTTCTTTTAAATGAAAATAATAGTTAATTTAAACAAGTTTTATTAACTAAGATAGACACGACATTTACCAGGTTGACCTATATACAAACATTAAGTCAATACTTTCAATAACTTGCATAAAGTGATATGTTGGATTTGAAAAGCTTCACTCCTACAGAGATTTAGAATTTATGCTTAAAAGAAAAACTCAGTCTGGAAAAAAATAAAGAAATACAGAATTTTATACACTAAAGTATAAATACATCACAGGAAAATTATGAAGAGTCATTAAGAAATTCCGCTCCACCCGTATTAACATGGGATACAACAACCTACACAATGATGGAGATGAGCTTATATTTGAGGTAACAACAATGACAATATCAAATAAATCTAGTATTAGTGGAAAAATCAGTTACGAAACTAAATAAATTTTATATAAATAGTCGATAATACAAACCTATGAATAAAAGAATAATAAACTTACTGCTCTTTATATTAATTCTGACTGGATTAGCTTTTGCAGCCGTTCCTTTTCTTAGCTCTTATGAACCTGTGAAAGCCGTAAATAATCAGATCAAAGATGATGCAATAAAAAATACAGGAGTAATAAAAGACAATCAACCATAATGTCTATATGACCAATAAAATATTTAAACCCAGAGGTGATATTAGCCGCTATATCGATACTGCAATTACATTTATTATTAGTATCGCCAGCCTGTTTATATACTACAGCATCAATCATGTTTTATGTATTGATGCTGTATGCAAGAAACTAACCATAACCAGTTACTGGGTATCATCATCAGGTTTATACATTCTATATGCTATTTCTTCATTTATATCTGGAATATACTTATTTAAAACAGGAGAATTAGCCAGAATCTACGCTATGTCTATCATTATAGTTATATGCAGTAGTTTTATTTTATGTGCAATGATGTTTTTTGCTATCGCACGTGAAATTTCCACTTTCACCTAGATCACCTACCTTCTAACCGGTTAATAATAAAACTATGTGGAATCAAATTAGAGGTCTGGAAGAAAAAATAAAACACAGAAAAACGCTAAAAATCTACAGTCGCTGTGGATTTTATTACTCTAAGACCGAAACTTCATGCCCTCATTGCGCAGACATGGATGATGAAACAGTATTAAGGCAGCTGGCAAGGAAAAAGCATTTCAGACTAAGCCTGGGTAAAGGCATGTTTATAGCCGCCATTTTAATTCTATTACTTATGATAATCATATAAATTAAATAAATAAAAATCTGATCTGAGCTTTACGCTATTACTACTACGTCCTGTTACGAAAAAACAGGATTTACTGTATACCACTTTGCATTGCCAATGCATCGCCTATTATCTGACGAACCCTTTTCGATGGTTCAGTACGAATAAGATTTTGTAAAACCGGTTTATACTCAGGATGTTTCGCTAAATTTGATCCCATAAAATTTGCCATAGAATAACGAGCTGACTCATAGGTTTCGGTTTGAATAGCCTTACTTATACTGGCCATCATTTCTGAGGTATTGGTTAATGGTAATCGGCTTAATGAATCAGCCATAGCTTCACGAACCTGACTATTTCTCTCTAGCTCAAAACGCGAGGTTAATGCTTTAGCACTTTGTTCAGATGACATTAAGCCGAGCGACAACGCTGCTGCGCGTCGTATGGCAGGCTGGTCATTATCTAAAAAGGTGCTTACATTTGAAACCACTTCTGTATCTCGAGTATTACCCAGCGCATAAATAAACGTTGTCTGTTGTTGAGTATTGCTATTGTTGTTAGCACCACTGATTAGCTCATCACGCAATGCCGGATAATCTGGATTATTGGCCACTTTCATATTGCCGCCAATGCTACCTAGTGTATAAGTAGCCGTATTTGAAATTTGCGGACGCTCAGTATAAGCCGTATCCCACAGCGCTTTCACAGTTTCAACGCTAGGTTCATTGATTCCTGCCAGTGCAACGGCTGCCCTCAATGCATCACGGGTAGACCAGTCAGCACTTGTCATAACCTGAGTCAGGGCCGCCTGAGCTTCGTCTGTCGCGGCCAGCTCCAAAGCCAGAAACAAATCCGCACGTGTTCGATCACTCAGCTTCCGGGTTTGCATTTGCTCAAGCAGAATTTCTGGCATTGTGCCATCAACACGCAGCAGATCTCTTAGAATATGAATGCGCTTGCTCCTTGCCTCAACTGCCGCATCTAATGCTGGCACTTCATCAATCAGTTTCCTGCGTGCCTCCTGCTGAGAAAGTTGAGGAATTGCCTTTGCAGGTTTAAGCAAAATTGGCTGTCGTGTCGCTGCTATAAAACTCCAACGATCTTTATGAATACTCACCTGATTACTTGAAACAAAATTAACTTGAGCATGATTATTAATGTGTAATGTCGGGCCATTCTTACCGGGTGTTTGAATAGTTTCATCTACTGTCATACTGGTGATCCAGCTAAACCTCTCATTGAGCTGAATGCTTTCTTTCGAGGTGATAGTTGCTTTGTTAAGCATGGGTGATGAAGATAAAACAACAAAGTCATGCTTATTCTTTTCAAGCTGAGTTGAGCTAACTCGCTGATAAGTTGCCAGATATTCACCGGAAGCATTTTTTTCTTTAACAACCCAGTTTTGTTTACCCTCTGGCCTGGATTTCTCTGGTTTAGACTGCTTCGGAATTGATATAGTGAAAGTACGCACAATGTTTTCCAACATGCTTTGTTCCTGACCGGTAAGCCCTTCCGAAAATTCAAATTTTTCTGGAACACCGCCTGCTGTAAACTGAACTCTAAACGGGAGCTCAAGCATCTGATTCATCTCCGGATCAGATTGTCCGGAGATATTGATTCGTACATCTGATAACTGCATTCCTACTCGCGTATTATCTTTACCTGCTTCCAGGGTAACCATATCGAGTAATGAACGAATACTAACCTGAACATTTTGACTGTCACTGGTGCCAAACATATTTAAGCGACTGGATGAATCCATCACTACTCGATATCGCTGGGAAACACCTACCTGCCAATGAATAACGTGGGGCTCATTTTGCTCAAGCGTATTATTAACACTCCAGCTTGCCTGTAAAAACCAGAACACACCCACACTGACTGAAATTAATAATAATGAAAAAATAAGTCCCTGTTTTTCTTTCATTTTTACCGTTTCCTATTCACCGGGGCCAGGAACAAAGTACTCAGGCTCCTGACCATCCAGCAGCACTACATCAAATATAACGCTGGGATCTTCATAAAGAACATCTACAAACTCAAACGCAGCGGGTGAAGAAACAAGATTCTTTTTCACCTTAACTCTGACAAAAGCCGGGCAACGCACTTTTATAAAGCCAATCTTACAGGTTTTGGTTTTGAGTACAGGGAATTCAGCAAACAGATTAATTTTTCCCTGAGGACCTCTAAAAGTATTAGTAATAACCGGCCCCTGAGTAATTACAAACTCTGCCGGTTCCGCACCGACACCATCACTCAGTAAATCAATATCAACACCGTAAAAGAACTCTAATTCTTCACTTAAAAGTGATAACACACCTTCAACTCCTGCAATAATAAATTTCCTGCTACCAAAACCACCGTACACAGTCGCTTCTATATTTGCGAAAGGCGTAATAGCAGTTCCCAGCCGGTAATCATCGTTGGCACTGGTGAAAAGAATCGGGTTTAAGTTCTGGTCAACAGTACCGATTCTGATACCCATATTACCGGTGACATAACCGCCAGCACTCATGGGAATAGGTCCAACATAGAAAGTGGCTTCGAGAAGTTTACCTTTATCCGGATCCGGAAACTCCTTGGAAAAGGAATACAGGTTATCCACCTGATCTATGGATATTTCTACACCACTTAATATAGAGGGCTCTTCTCCCGGGGGAACAGTGACCCAACTCGTTAGAATTAGACCCGAGTGACGAATTTCTAATGAAATTTTGTTCTCATCTTCAGCAGGTTTTCCTTCATAATCCGGCACCAGTTGTGTCCGCATATCAATTGCCATATATTCAAAGGGAGTCTTAAAAATAGTCATAGGAATCGATGCATTCAAAGTCTCTACATAACCTTTATGGTCAGCAGTCGCATAGTTACCAAAATTAACTCCAAATGCAAAAACCGAACCACCAGCTCTGATATTAAAGCCCACACCGTTATTTAATGGCTCAGAGGGCAACGAATATTCAGGCGTATATCCGTTTAGGTCTGGAGTTGGTAGTACCGTTGATTCAACCGGGGGTAAAGTAATTACTAATGGAGAACAAACTTCGTTGTCTTCGGGTATAGCATCAGTAATAAGTTGATCTGTTGGACGGATTTCAACACAGATAGAAAAATCTGTGACATCCATCGCCAGCGTTTCATTTGTCGCAACATCACAGTTTGCTGCTTTTGGATAATTATTTAAAAACGCTTTTAAGGCATTAATGGCCTCTTGCGTAAGATCCGGTGGTGGCAAAGTTGGTGGCGGTGGATCACCAAGAACAACCGGAATATCCGTTCTTACACAGTTATAACGCATTGCAAAGGCAAGCTCACTACCCAGTTTGCCGGGAAAATAATAACTCATTAATGAGGAATTACGCCCAACATCATCCAGAGTAACGCCCTCAGAAGTAAAATTACCTTCTACTTCTGATCCCGAGGTAACCAGTTGCGGATTAAACGTACCCATTGATAGCCACTCCACAGCAGTTGTTGCACCGTCAGGGGCTATGCCATAAGCATTCATATAACGTTGCTGGTCTGAACTCCAGAGGTAAAGTGGCACATCATGACTTGTTGATTGATCAGAACGTGAAATTCTTAATTTCGCAAAGGCCTCAATATCAACATTTTCTCCAACTCTTAAGCCATCTGAACCTACTCCTAAGGTGGCGCTGGCGTCTGCGTTGTAAACATTATTATTAAGTTCATTAACTTGATCATCATAGGATAATGTGCTGATTTCAAGGGAAGCACGATCCAGAGTAAGCCCCGTAATTAAGAGATTGGGAGCAACCGGAAGCGAAAAAATGACTTCAACAGAGGCGACGTTATCCTCTTCATCGGTTTCAACTAACTCATCGGCCGCATCAACAATAGCCGATACATAATATTCACCGGGTAATTCGACACTTGCGGGTATATTGATTTCAATTTCATAAGGGCCGCCGCCGCTAACAACATTCTCAATAGTTGCCGTACCCAGAGGTATTTGTCGAGCTTCCAGTTCAGGGTCATCTTTTTTCTCAACAGCATAAAGTGAGACGCTGACCTGATCGCCTTCTACCTCACTTTCCAACTCAACTTCAAACACCATTGGATAAGAAATTTCAGGGTCGAGCGTAAGTACTTTGAGTGATGTAAGCGATAAATTTTTTGGTGGAGGGGAATCACTACCACCACTGCAGGCAGAGAGTAAAGTAGTAGCAAAAACAATAATCAACAGCTTGTTAAATGTTATGTTTTTCATTATCTAGTCCTCAGATAATATGTGTAGTTACAATATTTTAATGAGCTTCATATATTATTCATATATTATTTTCATAAAAATTATCCCTGTACTTTATTACCTGTTGAAACAATCTGAAATAGATCAGGCAATAGTACAAAGAGGGTAAATTATACAGCAATAAAGTATGCAAAAATACCTGAATCAAAACTCAGTTATTTATAATATTAGACAATATTGAAGTAATAATCAGAATATATTCCTTATAACAAATTAGTACTGATTATTATTTCTGGCTAACTTTATAAGGCTAGCAAGTTCTTTTTCAATATTTTTTCGCTTTTTCAATAAATATCGACGTAAATTACCACTTCTTATTAGTATTATAAAAACACGTAGATTATCAATTATCTGGTGTTGTTCACGTTCAATTATTAAAGCGGTAAGTGATGTAGGCAACAATAACACTACATAAATAATGGCTGCGTTTAAACCAGATAGAGAATAAACAACCTGTGTTTGAAGAAACCAGAAAACACTGAAGAACAGGGTTCCTGTCAGAATTTTAGATGTATCATACTGATCATCTCCCTTAGACAATAATCGACTTGATATTTTTGTCATTAAATAAGGTAGAAATGAATTTATAAAACCATATAATCCAACAGGTAAAACAACAAGAATTATAAAGAAACTACGTAAGACAAATTTCCTGATCATCTGAGAGTTATAACTGACACTTAAATTATAATCATTAATGCCGAGTTTATTACATAAACGGTTAAAGTGTCTTAAGTGATGTTTAAATTCATCTACTTTGTCAGGAACTGTTTTATGAAGATATTCGTTTGCTGTTAATAATAATTTATGAGATTTAAACTTCTGACTCAGGTTTCTCTTGCGTGACTTTTTATGTCTTAATGAAAAAAATCGTTCAACCTGTTTTACAAATACCAGATCTTCTACTTCTTCAACCTCTAATACAAGACCCTTCATTGCCATCATAATTCTATCAGTAAGCGTTTTAACATCCTGCTCTTCACTCAATGACCATTCATTTTCTATTTCAACTGGTTTACCAAAATTTATATAAACATTACTTCTAAATTTAACTGTATTCGTAAAATTTAACCCTATGGGTATAACCAGTGGTACTTCATTATATTTTTCTTTATATCCTAAAATGATTCTTGATACGCCTGTTTTTAATTGCTTTAGTTGTAAATCTGAATGACTCTGCCCTTCAGGAAATATCATTAATACTTCATTTTTCGCCAGCATTTCATATGCTTTTATAAACATGGCATCATTATCAACTACACCATCCTCCGAATCCTGCCGCCTATAGACAGGTACGGCCTGCCATACTGATAGAATAATTTTAAGAATCGGGTTTTTAAATAAACCACTTCTTGCAAGAGGGTGTATTAAACGTTTACTGGTGTACTGTAATAAAACTGCATCTGCAAGAGCATTCGAATGATTTGCGCATAGTATAATCGGACGTATATTATTTAAAATATCCGCACCGGTAATTTCAATTTTTTTATAAAATGAAACCACAAAAAGACAACAGAGCTTTTGCCAGAGTTTTTGTGATACACCTAATTTGAGTTTGTTTTTATGCTCTTCCATGATTTCTCTATTTTCATTTAATTTAATAATTAGTCTTACAGGATACTATTATATTAAGTCGATAGAAATTAACCTAATTAGAATAATTTCTGTCCAGTAATATATATAGCAACTTTTATTCAAAAGCTCAAAGCTATGGTCAGATGACCCAGAAGTTTATTCATTCTATGATTATCAAACTGGTATTTTGATACAAAACGCTCTCCCCTCTTATTTATCGTTATTTAACAAACGCCTATTATTCAACCAAAAGGTTGACTATAAATAAAAAGCCATTATACTGAACCATATGGTTGAATATAAAAAAGATAAAATCCTTTCAGAGCTGTTAAAAGCAGTAAGTGATACTACTCGTCGCTCACTCTTAACGCAGCTTTGCCAACAGGGACCAAGCCGTGTCACAGATTTGGCTAACTACTATGACATGTCATTAAACGCAATTTCAAAACATATAAAGGTACTTGAGAAAGCAGGCCTGGTTAGTCGTAAAAATATAGGCCGTAGCCATTGGATTGAAGCGGATTTAAAGAAAGTCAGGGTAGTTAATGAGTGGTTCACAGAGCTTAAATCTATATGGGATTTACGTCTGGACAAATTAAACGACATATTACAAAACGGAGAGAATGATAATGACTGATTTAGCAGTGAATGTTAATAAAACCATAGATGCCCCTGTTAAAGATGTATTTGAGGCCTGGTTAAACCCGAAAACTTTAACAAAATTTATTTTACCTATGCCTGGCATGCCTGAACCTGATGTTGAATCAGATTCTGTAGAAGGAGGTAAATTCACCATAATCATGCACGTGGGAGAAGATAAAATACCACACACCGGTCAATACCTGGAAATTGAACGGTTTAATAAACTGGTTTTTACCTGGGAGTCCCCTTTTTCGACAGACAATAGTACGGTAAGCCTGCTATTTAAGGCGATAACTGATACTCAAACTCATGTAGAACTGACACATGTGAGGTTTATTGATGAAGAAGCTCGCTCAAATCACGAAGGAGGATGGACGAATATTCTAGACAGATTAAATGAAATTATAAGCTAGATAAATTAAAAACAAGGAGAGGATATGAAATATTCGTTTTGTAAAAACTTAAGCTTTAGCCTGCTGAGTATGAGCCTGTTATTGCCATATTCAGCTTTAGCAATAAACACATCATTAATCGTAAATCTGCCAGCTGAAAAACTAAACTGGAAAGTAACACCTGAAGGAGCTGCTTTTGCGGCATTAGAGGGTGACCGCTTTAAAGGCCCATATATGGCTATGGTAAAACTTCCAGCCGGAATTACGAGCCCGATGCATGTAAAATCGGCTAATATGTATGGAATGGTGATATCGGGTACCTTCTCGCATATTGCTAAAGACGCTAAATTATCAAGTGAAATACAATTACCAGCCGGTTCTTATTATATGATTCCAGCTAATCTTCCACATATCAGTAAGTGTATTTCTAAAGTTGAATGCGTGAGTTTTCTATATCAGGATGGAAAGTTCGATTTCATTACTGAATTAAAGCAATAAAGAGCTTAGAGTATTAAAATCAGGTACTCATTCATTACCGCTGTTCACAATTAGTGAATGAGTGCACAGATTATATTATCTAGATGGTTAACCATGTAACGCATAATTTAATAGTATGCGTTATATAAATATGTCGATATCTAATTTATGGTCTAGCAAACAAACAGATCATGAGCGCTTTGAACTACTCGTAAGGCCTCATGTGGTTCGTCTTTATAAACTGGCTTATCGCCTGACAGGCCAACGTGTTGATGCCGATGACCTTATTCAGGATGTCATGCTCAAGTTATACCCTCGCCTCACAGAACTGCAATCCATTGAGAATCTAAGCCCCTGGCTTTCACGTATTCTTTATCATCAGTTCATTGACCAGCAACGACGTGTAAAGCGCTCCCCAGTTGAATATACTGATGATGAAGATGTACTCTATAGCAACTCAGCGACAGGTTCTTTGGAACCCACTGAGCTGCTGGAATCTGATATCACACAGAAAAACATACAGAATGCATTAGAAAAGCTAAACCCCGAACAGCGCATTGTGCTGTTATTACACGACATTGAAGGTTATACACTACAGGAAATTCAATATATACAGGACGTATCACTAGGCACCTTAAAATCACGATTACACCGCAGTAGAAATAAATTACGTGAATTATTAAATAAAATGGAACCTTTTACGGATGCCAGACGTGTTAGTAGTTAGCAGAGAGAAAATATGAATTGTACAGACATCAACACATTTAAAGACGACTACCTGGACGGGCAACTTCCTTCTTTACAGAAAGCTGTTTTCGAGCAGCATTTGATCGAATGTAAAAACTGTAATGAAACTGTAAATGCTTCACAGCAAATACTGGATGTAATGGGTACTTTGACAGCACCTGAGCCCGCTGATGACTTTGTTGAAAAAATGTTTAAGGAAGTACGCAAACAGTATCCAGAAAAATCATCCCATCACTTTGTTGCAGGTTTTGCAACAGCGATGGCAGCTGGTTTTGCATTGTGGTTTATAAGCACGATATTTGAAGTGCAACAACAATCATTACCTGCTTCTAATGAAATGATGATTTCTCTGAATACAGAACGAAGTGTAAGACTCATGTTTGATGCACCTGACAATATAAAACAGGTTACATTAAGCATTAAATTGCCAGATAATATCGAACTGTCCGGTTTTGCGGGACAGTCTGAGCTATCATGGCAAACCAGTTTTACTAAAGGACCTAATATTTTAACTCTGCCAATTAAAGCGGTAGATCAGGGTGCAGGTGAATTAATTGCACGTTTGAACTACGGTGATAAATTAAAAGAATTTCATCTGGTGATAAAAACAGCAGAAGACGGTGTTGTGAACTATCAACTTAAACCGTTTACATCTGTATAAATATTTGGAGATTAAGTACATGAAAAAATTAAGTATAGCAATTACGTTAGGGTTAGGAATGTCATTGCCTTACGCTGCACTGGCTGAAGAAGAAGACGTTACAATTCGTATGATGGATATGGACGAAACAACGGCTGAAGAAGTGATGAAAGAAATTGAGCTTCCTGAATCTGCAAGCGACATGGGCAGGGAACGTTCGGCTAAAGGCATTGCTAATGCAAATGCACGTCATGAACGTAATCGCCTGAGAAAAGAAGAACATGAAGGTGACGATGACGAAGCTCATACTCAGGAAGATATGGATACAGAAACTGAAGCAGAGCACGACGATGACAATGAAATGGTTAAAGAAGATCATTTAAGAGGTCTGGAACGTGCAGCTGAAGTTAGAGCAACACCTGAACGCCCTGAATTACCCGAGCTGCCAGAAGCAGCAGAAAGTAATCGCGCGGATCACTCAAACAAATAATAAACAAGCTGTTTAATACAAAAACCTCTACCTGGTTTCAGGTTGAGGTTTTTGCGTTTTAAAAACACTACTGGATACTGTATGAGTCACCGACTCAGGGCTCGCATTAAATTACACCTAACTATTCTACTGGTTGTCTTTTCTAGTTCGACCATTGCATCATCTAAAAACCATTTTAAAGATGGCGTTAAATTATTCGAGACTGAAAAATACTCTCAGGCAGCTAAAAAATTCGAACTAGCAAGAAAACAGGGGCTTAAATCAACCGCACTTTATTACAACCTTGGCAGCACCTATTACAAAACTGGAAATTATAAAAAGTCCAGACAATATTTCAATACGCTTAAAAATATACCCAGAATGAAATCTCTAGCCGAGTACAATCTTGGCCTTATTGCATTAAAACTGAATGACATCACAAAAGCCAACAATCACTTTAAAGCAGTTATTAAAGAGAACAAAGACAACAAGCTGATTTATTTATCTCAAAAAAAACTCGACAAATATTTGCCTGATAAAAAACCGTGGTCAGTTTATGCAGGAGCAACGCTGGGTTACGATGACAATATTAATATAGCTCCTGTGGGAATAGTTGTGAATGAATCAGGTGTTTTTACTGATTATGTTGTGGCTGCAGATTACGTAGTAAAGGGTAATAGAAAAAATGGCTGGATCAGCGACTTTATCCTTACAAACACTAACTACACTGCCACCAATATTTACGATCAAAACCAGTATGGTGTCGGAATTAAAAAAACTCGTTCATATAACAAGTGGAATTCACATGTTAAATTCAGCTATGATAAATTCAACTATTCTCATGAAGATTATCTAAGCACCTTTAAACTTGAAACACAGGGTAAATATAACTGGTCAAAAAACAGTAAGATATATCTAAAGTATCGATATGAAAACATCTCTAGCGACAATGCCCTGTATGATTATCTCGATGGATGGAAACAGAATTTAAGAGCTGAATACCGCTTATATAATAAAAAGAGTAGCAGCCGCTTTTATTATGAAATGGAGCTAAACGATAGAAATGACCTTGTGACAGCCGTTACTGGAGATGAATTCAGTTACTCACCCACACGCCATGCATTTAGACTTAAACACACTGAGATTTTAAACAAAAAATGGAGAGCAACAGGCGACATCTCATATCGAACCAGTGATTACCCTGCTACCGCAACTCAGGATAGAAATGACGACCGTTACAAATTAGCCGCATACGCTGATTATCGATTAAATAAAAGACTACAAGTTCGATACAAACTGGAATACACAGATAATAATTCAAATGAAGCCATATTTGATTATACCAGGACCGTATATACGCTTGGAATTAATGCTTTTTTCTAACACCTAAATATAAAGCACCTGTATTAAACACCCTTATTAATACATTACTACCACTTCATGACTCGTCTTATCAACCTATACTTAAAGACAGTTTTCTATTATTGAATAATTTCTATTAAGACTTTAATATACTGATTCATTTAGGTTATCAGGCTGTTAAGTCATTTACAGAGAAGTTTTAATTCTAATTTTTACCATTAGCTTCTAAATTATAACCTCTGGAAACAGGTGAATATTACCCCTGTTTTTACCACTGAGAAATCACCATGTCCGATAAATTTGAAAAACTAACTGAAAAACATATTCAATTCATTAAAAATCAACACATGTATTTTATCGGTACCGCTGCACCTGAAGGTTATATTAATGTCTCTCCAAAAGGCATGGATAGCTTCAGAGTCATCAATGAGAACAAGGTTATCTGGCTTAATCTCACTGGCAGTGGAAATGAAAGCGCGGCTCATGTGGTTGAATCACCGCGAATGACCATAATGTTTTGCTCTTTTGATAAACAGCCTCTAATTATGAGGTTATATGGTCGAGCAGGTGTTTTACATGAAAGAGATGAAAGATGGGATGAGCTTTATTCTTTATTCCCTGATTCTGTTGGTGCTCGTCAAATCTTTGAACTTGAGCTGGACCTGATACAAACGTCATGCGGATTTGCAGTTCCCTTTTATGAATTCAAAGGGGAACGCCCTACTCTGTCTAAGTGGATAGACAGCCGAGGTAAGGAAGGCATTAATGATTACTGGGAAGAAAAAAACACATTAAGCCTTAATGGCAAAGACACACATATATTTTAACTGGATAAATTATGCTAACTACATTTTTACTCGATAGCTGGTCTTTTTTCAAAAGACACATTATTACTATTGCCGCTATCGTTCTACCTATCTCGATACCTTTTGAAATAATTACTACGCTTCAACAAAATTCTATCAATATGGAAGAGCTTGTTCTGGCAGATTTATTATTACCTCTATTGATAGATTCTATGGTTTATCCGGTATATACCATAGCTGTTATTTTTTATATGTCCTCTGTTGTTTCTGATAAAAGTAGCGATATAAAAACACTCTGGAGCCTTGGCATTAAATTCTGGCTACCCTTTATGATTTATAGTATTGCTTCTGGAATAATTATAACGATAGGTCTGATTCTATTTATTATACCCGGGCTTATATATACCGCCAGATACGCTTTTGCTCCATTTGATCTGTTATTCAATGAAAACACACCTTTTGATGCTATGAAAAATAGCTGGCATGCTGCTAAAGATTATTTATGGATAATACTTGGTGGTTATATTGTAATAACGGTTATTGTATTCAGCCCGTTCTATTTTATATCACAGTTATTTACCCAGGGGTCAACGACGATGTTAATATTTGACATTATTTCAAATATTATTCTTTCTGTGCTGCATGTTATGTACACTGTTTTTTCATATCGTGTATATGAATACGCCAAAAATGAAAAACAAATACTATAAATACATTGTTGTAACAACAGAGTTAAGTGCATCACAAAGTCAAATATACACTGACAATATCAGGTATAATAGAACACTTAACACCTAATAATTAAGGCATTAAGTTGTGGCTTTAAAACCAACTATCTATAAATTTAGAATATCACTGTCAGATTTAAACCGTGATTATTATGACACACTCAATCTGACTGTTGCCCAACATCCATCTGAAACGACAGAACGTATGATGGTGCGGGTTTTAGCCTATTGCATTAATGCCAGTGAATACCTTACATTTTCTAAAGGACTCAGCAACGTTGAAGAGCCTGACATCTGGGCAAAAACATTAGATGAGCAAATATCCCTATGGATAGATATTGGCGAACCTGACGCAGATAGAGTAAAAAAAGCCTGCCATCAGGCACAGCTTGTTAAAATATACAGCTTTAATACAAAATCAGATGTCTGGTGGGATCAGGGTGCTAACAAATTCAATCAGCTGGATGCTTCATTTTTTCGTTTTGACTGGGCCGATATATTAACCCTGGCTAAGCTCGTAGAACGCACAATGGATTTCTCGGTCACCATTACAGAAAATTCCGCTTATATTGCAACTAAACTCGGAGAATGTGAAATTCCCTGGATAGAATTGAGCAATGGCCAGAATTAAATAATGAGTAGAGCCAGCTAATCACTAAACCTACAATACTAATGACAAACATATTCGGTAAAACGTAATGAAATCACTCTTTAGAAATATTTTCTCCCCGATACTCAATATTTTTGAATCAGGCAACGATGAATATCTGTATAAAAAATCTCACAGAATAATTTTAATTGTAATGGGAATACTCTTCACTGGACTTGCTTCGCTGGTATATGTATTAGCTGAAGGTGAAGACATTGGTTATTTATTACCAGTAGTCGTTTTTGGTGGTGCTGGGTTATTAAGTTTACTCATTGGTTTTATTGGTGAAGATAAAGCCGTTGCAAAAATATGGGGATCAGGTATTAAATAACCCCCATGAAACTCATTTACACAAATGAAAATCGTTTTATCGTTAATAATATTAAAAACATTATCGAAAATACAGGCATAGAAATTACCTTAAAGAATGAGTATATTGCAGGAGCAGCAGGTGACTTATCACCTTTCGATACCTGGCTGGAAATATGGGTTGAAAATGAAGACTATAACAAAGCAATGCAAATTGTTGATGATATAGATAACGCAGATAATTCACATGACTGGTTTTGTAGTAACTGCCATGAAAAAAATAATGCCTCATTTGAATTATGCTGGCAATGCCAGAGCGAACGTCCTTAGGATAACTAATATAGATTTTTTTCTATTAACCCTGCCATACTCAGTAAGCATACAGATAAACTAATTTAAAAGTACATTTTATACACAGGTTATATAAATGGAAAAAATACCCACAGGTTTTGATGTTCTACATAATCCAAAGTTAAATAAAGGCTCTGCTTTTACAGAGGCAGAACGTAACCAGTATGGCTTAAAGGGGCTTCTACCAGCTGGTTCAGTTAGTCAACAAATACAAATTCAAAGAGTGCTCGAAAACATTCACCGAAAAGCTTACGACATAGAGCGCTATATATTCCTGTTTGCATTACAGGGGCGTAATGAAAGGTTATTTTATCGATTATTAATTGATCATATTGATGAACTTATGCCTATTATTTATACACCCACGGTAGGACAGGCATGTCAGCAATTTGCTCATATATTTAGAGAGCCTCGTGGTTTTTATATCACGCCTGATGACCGTGGCCATATACATGATATTTTATCTAACTGGCCCGAGAAAGATGTAAGAATGATTGTTATTACAGATGGTCAACGTATTCTTGGACTAGGTGACCTTGGTGCTAATGGCATGGGCATACCTATCGGTAAACTTGTTCTTTATACAACCGGAGCCGGAATTCACCCTGACCAGTGCCTGCCTGTGATGTTAGATGTTGGAACCAGCAATCAGACATTACGTGATGACCCCTTATACCTTGGTGTTAAACAGGACCGACTGACGGGTGCTGCTTATAATGAGTTGATTGAAGAATTTGTAACAACAGTACAAAATTTATTTCCAAAAGCGCTAATTCAGTTTGAAGACTTTCTCACACCTAATGCTTATTCACTACTCAACACATATCGCAAGCGCGTGCTCTGTTTCAATGATGACATACAGGGTACCGCTGCTATGGTATTAGCAGGAATCTATAGCGCCATTCGAATTACTGGAGAACGATTTTCTGACTTACGAATACTGTTTCTTGGCGCAGGATCTGCGGCCACCGGAATGGCAGATTTAATTAAATCTGCGTTATGTAATACAGGGATTAATACCGATGATGCTTCACAAAGATTATGGTTAGTTGACCATAAGGGGCTAATTGTGAAATCTCGTACTGATCTATCTGATCATAAGCGCCACTATGCTCAGGAGCATGGTGAAATGTCATTTACTGAAACGATCAGATCATTCAAACCCCATATTTTAATCGGGGCAACTGGCGTGAAAGATACATTTACCGAAGAAGCAATACGCGCAATGTCCGAGATACAGAAACACCCGGTAATTTTTGCACTGTCTAACCCGTCATCACATTCTGAGTGTACTGCTCAACAGGCATATGAATGGACAGATGGCAGGGCTATTTTTGCAAGCGGCAGTCCCTCTGAAGCGGTTAATTATAAGAATCAGATATTTCACCCCGGACAGGGAAATAATGCTTATGTTTTTCCCGGAGTGGGTCTAGGTGCTATTTCCTGTGAAGCCAGCTTAATAACAGATGAAATGTTTCTTGCTGCATCTGCTGCGCTTGCTGAAATGGTTACCAGAGAAGATCTTAATAAAGGAACGATATTCCCTCCTCTAAAAAATATACGTGGTATTTCATTAAAAATTGCCTGTGCGGTTGCTAACAATGCATATGAAAACAATATAGCTAAAACACCACGACCTGAAAATCTAGAGCAGGCAATTCGAGAATTGATGTATGATCCTACTTATTAAACATTAATAACCAGTTAGATTAAAATGAAAAAACTACTTAAATTTACCGGACTATTCATACTATTACTTCTTATTGTTGCCATTATCCCAGTACTCTTACCTGATGAAGACTACTCTACTGGCGCCAAAGAATGGCTAGACAGTGCAAGAAGCCCGGCAACTATTGCTGAAGATAAAAATCGTTTCAATGCTCTAGTCGGATTTTATGCCGCTAAAGATGAAGATATTTTAGTAACTGGCGCAAAACTCGTAAAAGAAGCTAACACTAAAACCACTGGTTTTATGCAATCAAGTACCCATGCATTTAAGCATAATGAATACTGGGAAAAGCCCCCTCTGACAGTAACTGATAACTTGAGTGAATTATATTATGATTTCAACCAGGACAACTCTATACAGTGGTTAACTGAAAATACTGATTTATATAAATCATTAATAAATGATAATCGTGTCCTCCTTGATCGCTATAAAAAACTCATTCAGATTAATGATTTCAGTTACACCTTAAAACCGAGCATAAACTCCCCTTTTATTTCATATTCAGGTCTGGTCACGATTATGAAACTGGATAATCTTTCTATTATTCATGACTATACAAGTGGCAATGTACAAAGCGCATTTAAACGCCTTCAAAACAGCATTATTTTCTCTAAACTTATGATGCAGCAATCCCCGAATCTTTTACATAAAATGATTGCGGTGAACTTTCTTAATACATATTTAAATAGCACATCGTTATTATTGAATCAAAAAGAGTTACCTGATGACTTCACTATTTCTAATCTGTCACTTAATGAACGCTCTTTATTAAAGGCATTTCAGGGTGAGTTCACGTCTATGTCTGATGTGCTTTATATGGACAACCCGGCGGGAACATATGGTATGAGTGAATCTTTTACAGAATCATTGCTAACCAGAACATTATACAGCTACCTGAAGCCACGAAAGATGGAAAACAGAGCATATAAAGAACTCTGGCTGCCTTATCTTGCCCAACAGGATAAAACCCTCGCAAAACGAAAAGACAACAATATTAGTTCCGAATTATTAGATATCTCCTGGTGGGACATGTATCAGGATCCTGTCGGTTATGTTCTGTCCTCAATCGCAATGCCATCATACTTTTCGTATATTGATCGTATCGATCATGTTGATGCAAAAATCAGCCTAATTTCGATAAAATATAAAATTATTAACGAAAAGATCGAAAAAGATAAAATCCATGACTACCTTTCCAGCTTAAACATAGTTATAAATCCGGGTTATCAGGGTGCAAGTATTAGCTGGAATGCAGACAAACATCTGTTACATTTTATCATTCCTGATTTTAATCAAAAGCAGGATGCAGTTGAGTTAGATAAGTCACCTGTTGTTAGCATTAATTAAATATTATCGAGGATTCGGTTTTCTCCTGCACTAAAAAAGGTTACCTCTTTCTTGACCCAAATCGTATTCATAGTCATTAATGATCCATCTTATTGCAAATTAAGGCATAAGCGATTTTTAAACACGGCTAAAATAAGGTACAATTTTCCGTCATAAAATAATTAACGCTAATTTGTTTGAGGATCTCAATGCTTAATAAACTTTTTCCTTTTTTAACCTGGATTCATGAGCTTAAAGACCCCCAAATTCTCCGTGCAGACCTTCTTGCCGGCCTGACTGTTGCTCTGGTTCTCATACCACAGTCGATGGCTTACGCTACATTAGCCGGTTTACCTGAAGTTTACGGTTTATATATTGCGTTTGTTCCTGTATTCATCGCTGCTTTATGGGGATCATCTCGCCAACTAGGCACCGGGCCAGTTGCGGTTGTATCGACTATGACAGCCACCATACTGACACCTGTTGTTATTAGCATGCTAGCGCCTGATCATACACAGGAAGAATTCATGGCTCTATTTATACCAACAGCCATGCTTTTAACTCTAATGGTCGGGATTTTTCAATTTTCACTAGGACTTTTTCGCCTTGGTGCAATCGTTAACTTTCTATCTCACCCGGTTATTGTTGGTTTTACCAATGCCGCTGCTCTATTTATAGGCCTTACTCAGATTTCAAAAGTATTCGGTGTTGACATGCCCGGTGGAGCTAGTGACAACTTCCTCACTGTGCGAATATGGGGTGTAATCCAGAACCTGGATCAGACACATATACCAACACTTATAATGGGTGTGGCTACTTTTGCTATTTTAATTGGTATGAAGCGTTATTTCCCCCGATACCCCGGTGTATTATTCGCGGTAGTAGGCACCACATTGACCAGTTACATACTGGATTTTGAAGGCATGGGTGGAAAAGTTGTAGGCACAATCCCAGAAGGTTTACCCGGCTTTCAAATGCCAGCCTTCAGTTATGATGCATTTACCAGCCTTATGTTAGGCGCAGTGATTATTTCACTGGTTGGCTTTATGGAAGCTATTTCAATTGCTAAAGCAATGGCTGCAAAAACAAAAGATCGAGTCGATCCAAATCAGGAGCTGGTGGGTCAGGGTCTGGGTAACATTGCAGGAAGCTTCTTCCAGTCATACCCTGCTTCGGGCTCTTTTTCACGCTCAGCTGTCAATCTTAATGCCGGTGCTAAAACAGGTTTTTCCTCTGTTGTAACCGCTGCACTCGTTCTCATTACATTGTTATTCCTAACGCCATTATTATATCACCTGCCTAAAGCCACACTGGCAGCCGTTGTTATTATGGCTGTATTTGGTCTTATCAATGTTAAAGCCATTAAACACATCTGGCTCACCAGTAAACACGATGGAGTTGCTGCAATTGTGACTTTTTTCGCCACTATCGCTTCAGCGCCACAACTTGATCACGGTATTATGGTTGGTGCATCACTGGCAATCGGCCTGTACTTATACCGCACAATGCAGCCACGTGTAGCTTTATTAGGCCGATATAAAGACGGTACTTTACGAGACCTGAGTGTGCATAAAGATCTTCCGATGGACAATAATATTATTGCGGTTCGATTCGATGGCTCATTGTATTTTGCCAATGTATCCTACTTTGAAGATGCCATGCTTAAGGCAGTTGCGGATCACCCAACAGCAAAATACCTGCTTGTTGTTGGTGATGCGATCAATCAGATTGATGCATCAGGTGAAGAAGTACTACACCATCTGGTAGAGCGCCTCGCAGATAGCAATGTAACCGTTGTATTTAGTGGCCTGAAACGCCAGATACTTCAGGTACTTCGTGCAACTGGATTAAATAATATCATTGGTGAACAACATATCTTCCCGAATGAGGACATGGCTTTTGACGCCATATATGACATGTTAGGGCAAAGCGCATCGGGTAAATACTGCGCCCTTAAAAAATCAGATCAGTTAATTTAATCTAAATTAACGATGAATCTAAATAGGAGCCATATACATTATTGATGTATATGGCTTTTTTGTTTGCGATAGAGCAAAATAGCACCACGATCATGATTTATAATCCTTTAATAACAAAACAATAAATTAAATATAAAAAACAATATGAATTATATAAACGGCCTGCATTTCAATAATATACGCGGTGATATATACGGTGGCCTTACAGCCGCTGTCGTAGCACTTCCTCTCGCAATGTCTATGGGTGTTGCATCCGGTGTTGGCCCTATAGCCGGCATGTACGGTGCTATTTTTGTCGGCTTTTTTGCGGCTTTATTAGGTGGCACACCGTCTCAGGTCTCAGGCCCGACTGGTCCAATGACTGTAGTCATGGCTGCAATATTTATTCAATATACCGGTATGTTTCCTGACGACCCCTTACAGGGGGCGGCACTCGCATTTACCGTCGTTGTACTAGGTGGCCTGTTTCAAATAGCTTTTGGTTTACTTAAATTTGGTAAATATATAGAACTGGTTCCCCACCCGGTTGTCTCCGGTTTTATGTCGGGTATCGGCGTAATTATTATACTGTTACAGTTTGGCCCCCTTCTAGGTCAGCCCGCTGACTCTAGCCCTTTACAGGCAGCCCAGTCTATTCCTTATTATCTTTCACAGCTGGATATAAACTCTTTGTCACTGGGCCTCATTGCACTTGCAGTTGTTTATGGTGTCCCAACTTTTCTGCCTAAAGTAAATAAACTGGTTCCCTCACCTTTACTCGCATTAGTAATTGGAACCGTATCGTATCTGGTATTTTTTGCCGCAGGCAGTACACCGATTATTGGAGAAATACCTACCGGTTTTCCTGATTTTCATTTACCTGTTATTGACGTTTCACTAGCTTTAACGATGGTTGCATCCGGCCTGACTCTTGCTGGTTTGGGCGCCATTGATTCATTACTGACATCACTTGTTGCGGACAATGTTACACGTTCACAACATAAACCTGATCGTGAGTTAATTGGTCAGGGTATTGGTAATACCATAGCGGGTTTATTCGGCGGTTTACCCGGTGCAGGCGCAACCATGCGAACGGTTGTAAATGTAAAAGCAGGTGGTCGAACACCTATTTCCGGTTCATTACATAGTGTCATTCTATTAATTATTGTACTGGGTGCCGGTAGCCTTGCCAGTGACATACCCAAAGCGGTTCTAGCAGGTATCTTAATTAAAGTTGGAACAGATATTATTGACTGGGATTATCTTAAAAGAATGAAAAGTGCACCACGTGCGGGTGTATTAATTATGTTTACCGTTTTAATCATTACCGTCACCATCGATTTATTACTCGCATTTGGTGTCGGCATGGTCATCGCCAGTTTTCTATTTATGCAACGTATTACCGATATGCAAATTGAACAAATGCGCCCCATAATTTCGCCAACTGACGAGATTCCATTAAGTGATGTAGAAAATGAAATATTAAAAAATTCTAATAACGAGATTATGTTATTTCACCTCAGTGGACCGATGAGTTTCACCTCGGCAAAAGCCCTGATTAGACGACATTCTAGTGCTCTTGACTACAATATTATGTTACTGGACCTGACAGACGTATCGGTTATCGATTACACATTTACCAAAGCACTGGATGACATTATTATTAATACGCTTGAAACAGGTAGAAAAGTATTTCTCATCGGTGCTAGCGGCAAGGTGCATAGTATGTTGCAGAATCAAAACGTATTAAAACACTTTGAAGAAAACACCATGTTTTCGCAACGAATTCTAGCGTTAAAACATGCTCAGGAAGTTATCGACGATAAGTCATAAGCTAAAACTACGGTAAATATGAGAAGTGAAAATACATAAATTTCTGCTCCACACTGGATGGAGTAATATGATTTTCACTTCTTACATCAAGCAATTTAAAATCGCCACCTAGTTCTGCTGATATTTTTTCTACATCATATTGAACAACATCTAAACCACTGCACTTATCAGGTCCTCCAACTTCAAAAGCAGCAAGAATGAGAACACCTCCTGACTTAAGCGTCTGTTTTAATATATTAATATATTTTTGTCTGTCACTTTTATCTGTCAAAAAATGAAATACCGCTCGATCATGCCAGAGTGAGAATAAATGCGGCGCATTGAATTCTGTTATATCGCTTTCATACCACTCTATCTCTAATGCTGTTTTACCGAGTCGCCTCTGACTACTTAATAGTGCATTTTGTGATATATCTAAAACCGCAAGATTTCTAAAGCCTAAACCATACAGATAATCAACAAGTTCTGACGCACCGCCACCTACATCAATAATAGCGTCATCAGAATTGATCTGACTATGTCGAATTAATTCCAGGGATAATAACGGATTTTTCTGATACCAGCTCACTTCATGGGAATCTTTATCCTGATAAATACCTTCCCAGTGATTTTTTCGATTAAACATAAAATTATTTTCTTCAATAATTGTTAGAATCTATTTTCTAAACCAAAAACGATATACTCCCGGGTTTCTTTATTGGATCCACCCTTTACTACATCTGTTACATCAACACTTTCTAAATGCACACCAATTACTGGATATAAGCCTCCAAGTGTTTGCGTGAATAGCATTCTAAGACCGAATCGAATAGTAACTTCCTCAAGCTCAATTGTTTCGGTTATAAATGCATTAGCAGAACTATTTAACACCTGTAAATCATATTTTTGTGGCAGTAATTCATAATCAGCTAAAAAACCTACATTTATGCTTCCACCCGTTTTGTAAACCGATTCAAAAGAAACAGCATAAGAAACATCCTGCTCCATAGAACTTGTTCCTGCACCCTCACCAGGCACGAGAGGTTTAAATCGAGTTGTTTGATCAACATCTAACTGCGATATTGGCGAAAAACTTAAGCCAAGCCGCATTAACAGATTATGATCCAGCAAACTCCAGGCAATATCAGTATTAAAATTCGGTTTTAAAACCGTGATATCAATTTCATTATCAAAAGCAACATAATCACCTCCAAAGGAAGCGGGTAATTGAAAATAGCCAAATTCGAGCTTACCTATATCGATGACCTCAAGATCAAAACCCACAGACCATTTAGTAATTCCCGAGGCCCGCTCATATGTGATCGCATTAATTTTCAACCGATTTTCTTCGGTACTTGTACCTATTCGACTATCACTAAAACCATCAATTACATCATTTGTCTGAGACGAGCCACTTCTAAAACCCAAACCTGAAAACCAGTGTTTATCCCAGCGATAAGGTATAAAAGCATCAGGTGTAATTTTACCGTCATCATAACCAAAATCGATACTAAAACGATCATCAAATTGTTTAACAGGTTGCGAATCAGCAAGTACAAGTGTAGACCCTGAAATTGATATTAATAAAATACCAAGTGTTTTATTAAGCATATTACTCATCATCTAAATTAATTTATTTAAATTGTACAAAATGCAGATTATCACCCGCGACAATACCATCACCATTAGGCGTAACTTCTATATCTGATCCATTTATTGTCTGCCTTGAAACCATGAACATATCTTCAGGGTCAGAAACATCATAAATCCCAGTTAAACCACTATCATGAGTACAATATAAATGATTTAAACCTATCATTGCCATATCTACACAGGATGAATTAGTTGATATTTGTTGAGTAATAAAAGGATTATTAACATCACTAATATCAATAGCAAAAAGAGATGATGCGGCTGAAGAAAAATAAGCCATTGTTGCTGTCGAATTAATAATCATGTCCGTTATTGAAGCACTCATAGTAGGCAAATCAACAAATGAAATTATAGAAGGATCATCAATAAGACCATCACTCGCACCTGGGTCACCAATAAATATAATGTTTAATCTGTTGGTTGTTGCAACATATAAATAATCACCTGAAACGGCTAATTTTTCTGTTCGACTGGAGGACACTGAAGGGATTGCTACAGAGTTTACAGGAGCGGAGCCTCCAGATAATGGAGGCGTTACATCATAAATTTGAACTGCTGCTGTATCCATTAAATAAATATAATTACCATTATTTCCCGAGTAAGCAATATCTTTTCCGTCACTGGCACCTACCGAATCTGTTGTTGTAGCAGTCGGTGTTATTAAATCTAAATCAATATTGTGCTCAATTAATTGTGTGGAACGACTTATAAACACTTCAAATATATCGTTACCACTATCTAAAACATCTATTGCCTCTCCTGAATTAAGAATTAATGGATTTGCAGTTCCAGGCTCATTAACAACCAGAGGTAAACTTATATCCGAGATATCCAGTATCGAACCTGTATCAGATGAACTAATCAGAAACAAATAATCACCTCGTATTTGCATATCATGATCAGAAGCAGTTATAGGTGTAGTAGAAATAATAGATGGGTCAAATGGTGTATTAACCGAATCAAAATTCAAAGTATAAAAATCAATATCACCTGCATGCATATAACTTACCTGTTGGGTATACAGTGACATAGGGGTTGCACCACTTATATCATTATTGGTGGGCTCATTAAGACTCGTATTAGTAAATTCATTAACATCTAACGAAAGAACGTCACGACCAAAACCAATTCCATAGGCTGTTTCTGAAGTAACAGTTGGCGTACTCACAACCAGCTCATAACTATCCAGTGCATTATAAGGAATATATCGGCTTGCATAATCGGTTACTCGCACCGGTTTAAGACCAGGAGCAATTAAATACCCCTCTGCTCCATGGGTAATGATACTGGGTCTTTCCATTGACACTTTCACTGGAATAGCCGAACTCAATGTAAAGTTCACACGATCAGACCAGCTCTGGCCATTTATATCTGTCAATGTCACATCAATGGATAATTCTTTATCCGTTAACGGTCGATTAAAACTCATTGATACTGATGATTCAAAAAAGGCTCCTGATGCAATACCCGTTGTCACAGAAGAACTTGAAAATGATCTGACATCCGGGTCATCTAAAGATAAACTGATTGTTAAGCCTGACACATCCTGTGTGCCAACATTCGTAATATGAATAAATTTGTTGTAAGTAATTTCCTGTTGACCATCAAGCGTGCCAAAAAATGCGAATTCGTTCGTTAAACGTGAAGGATTTTCATAACTTCCATAATCATCATGCATTTCACTTTTAAAGTTATATAAAGAAGTACTAACCAGAGTAAAATCACCCAAATTTTTATTTTCTCCTTCTACAGTAACCTCTGTTTCAACTTCATTGCCACTTCCATCTGTAGCCCGGAGTAAATACTGACCAGATGGTAACTGAGTTGTGAAATTTCCATCAACATCCGTTGTAGCCAGACTATTAACCGAGCTGTCACTGATATTAGAAAGAATGACATTTACACCACCAATACCTGATAATGCCTGATGCATAGTAGTAGAAATTTTTCCGAACGCATCAACAGTTATTTTAGGAACAACCGGAGCGGTACCTAAAGAGCCTACAGCTCCACTAACCTGAACGTTTGGTATACCTGCACGAATCAGATGATATGTTTCAAAATCGGTTCTAATAAATTTAATTAAATTATTATTTACAACAGTTAAAGGTAAATGATAATAGTCACCTAACCAGACCTTCTCTGCACTATCTACATATAACCACTGTCCTTTCAAAGCGCCATCAACCTGATCACCGACAAGAAGTTCGATAGAGCCTTCAATATTTACGCTGCTATTGGTAATCACTGTATTAGCCGTGATTTTTGCTATGCCTTTTCCACCTGTTTCAGGTGATGTACTGGCAAGCCCTGTAGAAGAAACTGAGACACCTACTGAGGTATTAAATGATTCAACTTTTTCGACACTCCAACTAATAAGATTAGTTAGATCTTTACTTGTCGCATCACTGAATACTCCTGTAGCCGTTAACTGAACACTGGCATTCATCGGTAAGGAAGGTGCACCTGGTGTTACACGAATGCTGCTTAATTTACTACTGGTAACGGTTACACTCACGTCTGCTGAATCAGAGGTACCATCCAGATAACGACAGTTAACACTTACAGTTGCTACCCCTTCAAGCAATCCCACCATTAAAAAATTGGCACCGCTGAGTGTATTTTCAGGCAGTTCAACTACGTTGCTATCCGATGACGAAACGGTACAACTGGCCAGAAAATTTTCTCCATCATTAAGCACTACTTTAAATGGTTCTTTTTGAGCAAGCTCTAAAGTCGCAGGAACCGTAATACTATTATTTATTTGAGTTGGTGTGACAGTTGAGTTTGAAGAAGAGCTATCACCACAAGCGGAAAGAAAAAATAAAGAAACTAAAACCAGATAAAAAGCAAACGCCCTATCCTTAAACACCCCTGAAACCATCTGCAAACCCCCTATTACAACACACATCATGTCTTTTTTAGATATGTCCTATATTAATATTGAAAAATTCTAAACTAAATCATATTAATCAATACGACATTCACATAAGTGTAGTATTTATATGACAATCTATTCTATAAGTAATGACATAATCCCATTAATTAGAGGCAATGTTGATAAATATCATAAATCTAAGTGAACTCTGATTTAGCTAAACAGCTATATAAGTCTTCGACCATATAACCAGGAACCCTCAGGGACTAATATCTTATTATTAAAACTCCAATTTAAATTAATTCTATTATTTTATGTAAGGGAATATACGTTAGAACCTTTGATATCACTGGTAAAACATTTAAGCAATAACTATAAATATTACTTCCAGCAGGAGCATACTGATAAGTATATTCTATAAGACAGAATTACCACTCATCATATTTGTAGATAACAAACAGCTGTTTACTGCTATAAATGTAAGTAATGTTTTTTAACTGATTTACTAAAAAACCAAATAATAAGACTAACATATGAAAAACACTCCTCCTGTCACGCTTGATGAACATGAACAGTTTATGTCTAAGCTGCGTTCAGTTATCGACCTTACTACCAGCACAGTTGGTGATGAATACTTCATACATCTCTCTGAGGAGTTATCAAAAGCTTTTGATGTAGAATATGTCGCTATTTCAGAATCTGTCGACAATTTCAAAAGAATACGAACCATTGCTTACTGGTGTAAGGATGAACTGGTTCCTAATGTAGAATATGAATCTAAAAATACACCCTGCGGGAAATTACGTAAAAATGAAATTACGTTTTATCCGTCAAAGTTAAAATCCTCTTTTCCGTTAGACCCTTACATTGATGAATTGAAAGCTGAAAGTTATTTAGGCATGCCCTTCTATGACTCCGATGGTTCGGCACTGGGTATTATTTGTCTTTTAGGTACGAAAGCAATGGATAAAAGCATATATAATGAATACCTGTTAAAGATTATTACTGCCAGAGTGAGTGCTGAATTTATACGTCGTAGAGCAGAACAACAACTAACCTATATGGCTACTCACGATGCATTAACAAATATTCCAAATAAAATGCTATTTCGAGACAGACTAAATACAGCTATTTCAAGAGCTGAACGTAATAAAAGTAAATTTGGATTACTATTTATTGATTTAAATAACTTTAAAATTCTGAATGATAATTTTGGTCATGATACTGGCGATAATTTTCTAATTGCAATAAGTAAAAAGCTGAAATCCTGCTGTCGTGAATCTGATACCTTATGCCGATTTGGCGGAGATGAATTTGTTATCATAATTGAAGCGATTACAGATGCAGATAACATAGATAAACTAACAAAATCATTACATCAAAAAGTTGTAAATGAAGACTATTTAATTAATGACAATCTGTTTCAGGCGGATTTAAGTATCGGTGCCGCTATTTATCCTGAACATGGTATTAATTCAGACATGTTACTTCAACACGCTGATGAAGCGATGTACAAAGCTAAAAAATCTCATATCCCATATAAGATATATACTGAAGCACATTCCCTTACTCATTAATAAAGAATTTCTTTAACGAGGTGTTCTACTCTTTGGTTTAAACTTTCTTTTTGGTGGTCTTGAACCATCATTACTGCCTGATGCTTTCCCCGCTCCCGAACGCCTGTTTCTATTCTTATTAATTTTCTTACCTGTAGATGGTTTTGGAGATTGTCCAGGTGATTTATGTCCCTGTGCATTTTCAGCAGAACGCTGACCGTCTTTATGACCCGTTTTGGGTTTTTTAGGCCTCTTGGGTTTTTTATCTTTTTTCCATAATTTCGATTCAGGAACATCATGACGTGGCTCAAAACCATCAATTAACTTACGAGTTAATAATTTTTTAATTAAATGCTCTATATCGCTTAACTGATCAAATTCATCTGCACTAACCAGAGATACTGCCTGACCTTCTAAGCCGGCGCGCCCTGTTCTGCCTATTCTATGAATATAATCTTCAGCTACATTAGGTAAGTCAAAATTAACAACCTGAGGCAAATGATCTATGTCCAGACCACGTGCGGCAATATCGGTTGCAACTAATATATCTACTTTCCCCTGTTTAAACTCATTTAATGCTTTAGTTCTCGCCCCCTGGCTTTTATTACCGTGAATTGCAGCTGATTTAATATCTTTCTGATTAAGGTAGTTACTCAGTTTATTGGCCCCCTGCTTGGTACGGCAAAAAACCAGAACCTGTTGCCAGTCATATTGCTTAATTAAACTGGTAAGCAAGTCCGGCTTTTTCTTTTTATCGACAGGGCATATCCACTGTTTAACTGTTTTGGCTGTGGTATTACGAGGCGTAACCGATATTTCAACCGGTTTATTCACCAGTCCTTTTGCAAGCTTTCTGATCTCATCAGAAAAAGTAGCGGAAAACATCAGGTTCTGCCGTTGCTTTGGAAGTATCGCCAGAATTTTACGAATATCGTGGATAAAGCCCATATCAAGCATTCTGTCAGCTTCATCTAATACCAGTATTTCCAGTTGTTTGAATTTAATCGCGTTCTGATTATAGAGATCGAGTAAACGCCCGGGTGTTGCTACTAGAATATCCACACCCTTTCGTAAGGTCATCATCTGAGGGTTAATTTTTACACCACCGTATACAACCGTTGAACGTAATGGTAAATATTTACCATAGGTAAGCACGCTCTCCCCTATCTGAGCCGCCAGTTCTCTTGTCGGTGTTAAAATCAGTACCCTTGCCTGATTAGCGCTCGCGCGTTGACCTTTAGTCAGTTGATGTAATACAGGTAAGGTAAATCCGGCTGTTTTTCCGGTTCCAGTCTGCGCCGCCGCCATTAAATCCTTTCCCTGAAGTACCACAGGGATCGCTTTTCTCTGTATCGGTGAAGGCGTTTTATAGCCTTTTTCTTCAATCGCTTTTAAGATTTCAGGGCTCAATCCAAGTGATTGAAATTTAACTTCAGAATTCATATTTTTAATGTTTCTATTGCACTATAAGCCTATATGTAGGCTTATAGCTTACACGAAGCGCTTAAATACTTCACATTTATAGCGGTGTCTATATTAAAACATGTCTTAAAAATAGTGACATGGATCAATCCTGAAACCTCTATTAGCAAAAACTGATAGACGGTACATATAAGACCTTGCATATATTCTGTTTTACTAATATTATTTAGCCATGATCTATTTAGATCGAAGCGCATGAAAGAAAACTGTTAATTAAATGAGGAAAGATATAATGAAAACTTTAAAAGTAATCGCTGTTGCAGCTACTCTTGCTCTTGCATCTACTACTGCTAGTGCATGGTGGGGCCCTTTCAATAACAATGGCTATAACAATGGCAATGGTTATAACAACAACAACTGGAACAACAATGGTTACGGTAACGGCATGGGCGACATGATGGGCGACGGTAACTTCGGCTTCAACATGAGCGGTAACGGTCGTGGAAATGGTCAGGGTTACGGCAACGGTTACAACCAGTTCCAAAACCAGAACCAGTATAACGGTTACAATGGTTATAACGGTTACAATGGCTATGCTCCAGCACCTTACGGTTATGCTCCAGCACCATACGGCTATGCTCCTGCTGCTCCAGCACCAGCTGCACCTGCAAAATAATAACTTTTTAAATTAAAAGTTATTACAAAGAAGCTGGGCACTTATGTGACCAGCTTTTTTTTTGCGTATAAACGGAGAAATACAATGAGCAACCAAGAAGCAGAAAAAAATCAATTAAACAAACAGTCTGATTCAAATCCTGTCATCAATAACACTGAAACACAAATAGTTGACGACGATTATGGTTTAAAAAAACTGACTATATATACTGTTCTGTTCAGTATTACCTGTTTAGCTGTTGCAGGTATCTGGTATAAAAAAGATGAAATTCCTTTTGAAGAAATATCTAATACTTCTGTCGAAATTTACGACGTAAGCTCTAAATTTATAACTGAAAACTACAACACGATAATGAACAGCCTTTTAGAAGAAAAGACTGTTATTACTGATACCGCTACAACAGAGCCAGAAGTTTCTCTTTCTGATGATACTGTTGAAATCACAACACCAGATTCAACGACTATTACAGAAGTTAAAGCAACTGAAGAAATAGTAGAGCCTGCAGTTGTAGTAGATACAACACAAGATGAAACTATTTCTACTGAATCAGAAGTTATCAGTGATGAAATCATAACTGAAGATGTTGTTGTAACTGAAGCCTCGTCTGAAGCCGTTGATATTACAGAAAATGCGGTTGAAGAAGTAAACGATACAGTTGTTTTAACGACAGACATCGAAGAAGTAAAAGAAGCACAAACTTCAGAAATAAATACAGAAGTAACGGTAATAAATGCAACTGATGTTACAGATATTGATATTGCTACTACTGAAACAACTGAAGCTGAGATAACTATTACTGAGACTCAGGAAACTAAAGCTATTATTGAAACAGCTGATAGAGCAGTAACAGATAAGCTGGTTGAAGTTGCTGCTACACCCGAAATTAAAGCAGTAACAACACCTGCATTTAATCAACCTGCACGTGGCATTTACCAGGCACCTCGTGGTTATGCTTATGCCCCTGCGCCATATCGTTACTCTGGCCCTGCTGTAAATATGCCTTTTAATAATATGGCTAGAAACAACATGCCACGTAACTACATGCCTCAAAATAACAGGATGTTACAACAGCCTCAAACTTTTGAGCAGAACATGCAAATGCAACAACAAATGATGCAACAGGCAATGAAAATGCAATCAGCCATTTTCAAAGATGCTGATAGACGACATCAGGAAATGTTAAAGCGTGTTGCTGAGTGGAAAGTTCAGGCACAGGAACGACGTGATGCTGCTAATGCTCGTTATAAACGCCCTGCTTATATGAATTAAAATTTATTAAATCAGCGAAAGCCAGAGCAGCCTGTAAATTGCTCTGGCTTTTTATTTACCCCCTCCTTTCCGATCTTTAATCTTACAGTCACTCAACCTGACCAGCTTTAAAAAACCCATATCTAGATTCTATATATTATTTTTCTCATAATCAGATCAGCGGCACCATAATATATTGCATATATTATAATTTACTTATATTATTCAGTAATGATCTTCGCGGATCTAGCGCATGAATTTTAAACTGCTAATTAAACAGGAAATGAAAATGAAAACTTTATCTATTATCGCTGCTGTTGCAGCAATCACTGTTTCTACATCTGCAAATGCATGGTTTGGAAATAACGGTTCAAATAACTTCGGTAACATGAACAACAACGGTTTTGGCAACGGCAATGGCGCTGCTAATGGTGATTTTGACTCAAGCTTCTCTTTTGGCATGAGCGGTAAAGCAAATGGTCGTGGTAACGGCAATGGTTATAACGCTTATAACGGTAACAATGCATATAACGGCAGCAATGGTTACTACCAGCAGCCACAGTATGGTTATGCTCCAGCACCATTAACTAAAGAACAAATTGAAGAACAACGTGCTATTGCTGAAAAAGCACAGAAAGAAGCTGCGGAGCGTTACCAGGAAATGGTTAAAAACGCACCTAAAGCACCTGCTTTCCCAGTAGCTCAAACTCAACCACAACCTTTTCAACCAGCTGCATTTGACCAGCAGGCAATGATTAAGAAAATGGAAGAGCAACGTGCACAAATGATGAAGATGATGGAAGAGCGTCGTAAAGAAGCTGAAGCACGTCATCAGGATTTTTTAAAGCAAGTTAAAGATGCTCGCGCTACGAAGGTAGAAACTCAAAAGAGTTAATTTAACGGGGACATCTTCCCCCCTCCCCGTTAAAAATTGAAGCGTGATGCACAAACTGTGCGTATTTACAAAGGAGATCTGTAAATACACACCGTACGTTTAGCAGCATCATGCGCTGCTGGGTGTAGTAGCTGGAGTTACTGCACCCATTTTTTTGCCTGAAAAAAATCGTTTAGTTATTAGGAAATACTTCCCTTGCCGCCCATTCGGCAAATGCCTGTCGAGTACAACTGTCTGCTGTATTAAATCTCTGCCCTTCAACTACACGGTAAATCACCATATCGTTTTTCGGATTAGATGACTTTGACTCATCAATAATGCTGCGAACCGACCAGTCAGTTCCATGCAAACCATTAGTATAAAAATGCCCCAGTTTAACCTGATCTAACATCACCTTCTGATTTCGAGAATGATCGAAACTTAACTGAATCACCCTTTGTAAATCTTCTATTGTTACATCCATAACCAGATCCATATCAGAAATAGCCTGTTCAACCGCTTTTTTATCAACAAGATTTATATGATATTTATCAACTTTTGCTGGCTGGTCAGTAAAACGCATCATTACCGCTGCTGGATATCTTCTCCAGGGAAAGAAGCCATTAAATACAATAGCAACAATAAGAATGATTAAAGTGTTTAAAAGAATTGGAGACAATATATAAGAATAACCCAATGAATGAATTGCGGGGCCGCCAATTATTGCTGCTAAAGCCGTTGCGCCACCGGGAGGGTGTATACACTTGAAAATATGCATTGCACCAATGGCAAAACCAACTGCCAGACCAGCTGAAAGATAAGTATCACCAAACATCTGATAACAGATAACACCGACGACTGCTGAAATAACATGGCCACCAATTAAAGACCAGGGCTGAGATAATTTGCCATGGGGAACAGCAAATAAGAGAACAGCTGAAGCTCCCATAGAAGGAA
The DNA here is from genome assembly GCA_003349885.1 of endosymbiont of Galathealinum brachiosum. Classification (NCBI taxonomy): domain Bacteria; kingdom Pseudomonadati; phylum Pseudomonadota; class Gammaproteobacteria; species endosymbiont of Galathealinum brachiosum. The sequence goes on from QFXC01000014.1 coordinate 101,048, forward strand.
CGATGAGAGCGGCACCAGTTGCACCTGAAACCTTAAAACTGACCAGTGAAACCAGACTAACACCAATGATGCCACCGAGTGTAGCAACTAGTTTTTCTGCATGACTGACACAGTCAAAATCTAGTGCCATAAAACGTTTCAGCTGAATCAACCAGCCGGGTAACTTTATCATTTTACTCTTTACTGACATTAATTTCCCTAAAACCACACAAAAATTACGATTTATTATACATATAATTAATACGTATTTATGTTTACTCAATAATTTAATTAATAGCTCGCTCAATCTGCTTAATTGGTACAAGCCTGATTATGGGTTTAAGATGGTTTAAATTTTAATCAACCGACTGGTAAATCAATGGAACAAATTCTCGAAATTCGCGATGGTTGCAATACACCGGGACAATTACTGCGTAGTCTTGCTTTTGCCCGCTTTCTAAAAATTTATAAACAGGAATTTATAACTGATTTAGAAAGTCGATCTGAACGTCGTCGACAGGAAGCAGATCACAAAATATCTTTTATTCAAAAAGTCAGTACACGTGATCTTATAAAAATTCTTGAAACCGATGAATTTACTGCAGATAATAAACAGGACAAAGCTCGTGAACTGATCCGATTTATGGATGGGGCTTTTCACCATTACCGTGGTGCAGGCTATACCCGTCTGGTACGTCTGCAGAATGATGTTGTTTCCACCGGTCTTGAAACGACTCAAACCGTTAAAAATAAAGTAACGGATAAAGCACAACGTTTAGCTGAGCTTATTCTTGAAACCCGTCGTCAGTTACTTGATAAAGTGAATATGGATCAGGGTGTACGTCGTACTCCGGGTATGGATGCATCACCTAATATCACCGCGGGTGAAATTTCAGGCCATTATTTTAATTACCCGGCTGATTATTCATTACTGGCACATGTGCCTTTAACAGTTGCTGCAGACATGAAAACAGGTGTTGATTACTCAACACCATCAAATAAACGTGCAAAACCATTTTATGAGTTAAAACACAACCCGTTAAATCTGGGCCTGTTTAATATTGATGACTGGGTATCCGTTCCTCTACAGGTGGGCACCTCATTAATTATTACCTTTATTCATAAGTCGCGTGGTTGCATCGAAATGGAGCCAGGGCTACTCAACCTGTTCCCATTTGCCAAAATTGAAGACATTACCAGTAACAGAAAACCTGACGGTATATTTTTCTTTGGTGATCCAAATGCAGAAGAAAAAGATCTGGGTTATTTTTACGATAATGATAGTCAGTTATTAGTGGGTGTTGTACCTAATATAGATGAGCTTAAATATTTTGGTTATGCGAAAAAGCCAATACTTACGCTTCACAATGTACTGGCTATATTAAATGGTGACCTGCCACTGCATTGTGGTTGTACCCGTTATGTTGTGCGCTTTGATAAAGATGAACCTTATATCGCTGAAATGTTAATCAAAGCTGATGATATGGGTAAGATCAGCTTGATCAAGCAGGAAAATGACAATATTACCCGCCCTATTTTCTGTGGAACAGAAACCGGGGCATTTGCCTGCCTCGATGGTTTTAGTGAACAGGCTAAATTATTAATGGCTGGACGTGAGGTGGGTTATAACAAGGACACTGGTTCTAATGCACGACAAATTGTACCGGTAACGGAAGTTGATGAATTATATCGCCAGGACCCACTCGATATTCTTTTGTATATGAACAACTTCATTTTGATTGAGCCGAATGAAAGCACAGTTAAATCTGATATGCATATAGAAGACGCGCTTGAGCATTTCCGTCTAGGAGAGCGTGTTGCAGCAGGCTCTACTCAAACGCATCGTGGCGCAAAAGAGAGTAGCTACTGGGCGAACCCTTTCCCTCTATTGCAGGAAAAAGATGGCAGTATTATTCACCCTGAGTTATTTGAGAAATTCTCAGAAAATGAAAAAGGTTTTATAGGGGATATGAATATCCTTATTAACCGGGGTGAACTTAAAGTGGGTGTTGCCCATAGTCAGTTAATGGCCGGTGTATATGAAGGTAACAATGATGACGACCTGGATCGATGCGGATTTACTGATCGTGATCAGGTTGAGCAGGAAGGCCCTGTAAAACTAGCAGATGATCTCATTGATCTTATCAAGTCTTCTGCGTTAGAAAAGCGTAAATTATCTAAAACAAATGAAGATGAAGTCAGCATTACCATTGCACTTGTCGGTGACAGTCGTACAGGAAAATCGGAGACTGCTGAAAAAATGGAAGGAATTTTACGTTTACAGTTAGTTTAAGCTTTATTAATAACTTTATTTTCTTCATGCGCCAAATTGACATATATCAATTTGGCGTTTTTATTGAATAAAATTAATTAGTTAGAAGTGTTTAATTCTTACGTATAAATAAAAACATCTCAGCGATTAAATATCTTTGTTTGTCTGATTATCGGTAATTCGATATAAAGAAAACAGCTTGTTTCCTTAATCTTAAAACATAACAACTTCAAGCTGCGGAGAAACTAATATGATCGTTCAAGATATAATGAATACGGCTGTTAAAACAGCGAATGCAGACACTCTGATTAAGGACATCGCTTCAATCATGTGTTTTAACAAAATTTCAGGCATGCCTGTTGTTGATAGCAATGAGAAGCTAATTGGCGTTCTTTCAGAGAAAGATATTTTAAAAGCCATGTTCCCTGATGTAGAACAAATTATGCAGGAAGGCGCTAAAACAGACTTTGAGTCTATTGAAGCTGATTACAAAGGCCTGCTGGATAAAAAAGCTGAAGATTTTATGACTCAGACAGTTGCATCCGTTTCTGCTGATATGCCTTTGTTAAAAGCGGCATCTCTAATGTGTGTAAAGAAGATTCGTCGTATTCCAGTAACAGATTCAAGCAATAAGTTAGTTGGTATTATTAGTATTGGTGATGTGCATAAGGCTATTTTTCAGGATAGTTTACTAAAATCAAATAGCTCGGACGAAGCAGCTTAAGGTTTAAACATTTACTTTAGAGCATCATATAAATTTTTATTTTCTATGTTGCTCTAAAGTAAAATATTCAATCTGCTACTCTAGATAAATTCAGACAAATATTCTGGAATACGTTTTTCCAACCAGAATTCCGGTCTTAAAATAGAACCACCTATAAATCCAACATGTCCTCCATGTCTACTTAATTCTAATTGTGTATTCAACGACAGCTCTGATTCATCAGGAATTATGTCCTGCGTCATAAACGGATCATCCAGCGCAAGCAAAATCAAGCTGGGACTTTTTATCTTTTTTAGATACTGTCTGGCACTTGACTGATCATAGTAATCATTAACACCTTTAAAACCATGTAACGGCGCTGTAACCTGATCATCAAATTGCCAGAAGCTAGTTAACTGATTAATTTTTTTTGTATTCAAATTTATCAGCTGTGAATAATTATGCAGCTCTGCTTTGATTAATAATTTTCTTTTAAGATGTCCGATTAAATGCCGTTGATAGATTCTTGAAAAACCTTTACTCAAACGATTAGCACAGGCATTGAGTAACATTGGAGGACATACACTGACAACTGCTTTAAAGGGAGAAGAATCAGCTAGCTCTGCCTGTAATTTTAACAACATATTCCCCCCCAGTGAAAAGCCAACCGCTGCTAGCGGTGAATCAGGGTAATGGGTTTGCAGCCAGTTTAATAAAATTTTTGCATCACCAGTTTCACCACTATGATATGAACGGGCTAATCGGTTTCCCTTTATAGAGCAACCTCTGAAATGCATTAGTAAACCTGACCAGCCCTGCTTTTTTAGAGCCAGCATTATGCCTTTGGCATAAGGTGAATCAATTGAACCTTCAAGACCATGGAAGATAATAACGATGGGTGTATTGTTTTTCGGTTTTTCTGTCCAGACGAGATCCAGAAAATCACCATCCTCTAGCTCCAGTGTCTGATTAACTCCATTAAACTTTAATTTATTACGAACAAAAGTCGGTAATAATGTCTGAAGATGGGCGTTACTTAATCCTGAAGCGGGTGTAAACTTACTTTTTATTATCATTTTTAATAAATCAGTAACATAGTGTTTATTAACTCACATTATAAAACGAATAAAAAATACCTGCATGATTACACTCACAAATACGCTTAAGGCATGGAAATCTGAAAGTTTTGGCCCTGAATTTACTCAGCAATTTAAACTTGAAATTGCTGCAATAGACCATCATTCTCTACCGCTACAGCAAGGCTTATCACTCAGTAGTTATGTTAGTGATGATAAAGTGAGTGCCATCATCAATAATACAGATGAAACCGATACACATATCATTATAAAATCGGGTATCTTTTATTCTGGCATTATTGCAGGGTGTAGCTGTTCTGATGACCCTACTCCATTAGATACACAGAACGAATACTGTGAGATGTTTTTTACTATAGACAAACTCACCGCACAGACATCAGTTAGCCTGATAACGGAATAATTCATCTGGTAACTCTTCGTCGTTACCGTTAAAATCAGATGCAATTACAGGCATTTAACAGAGAACATATTCACATGGGCAGAAGTTTTGAAAACCGTAAAGCCTCAATGGCTAAAACACAGGGTGCAAAATCCAAGTTATATGCACGTTATGGTAAGGAAATCTATGTATCAGCCAAAAATGGCGGACAGGATATAGACGGTAACCTTGCCCTGCGTCGCCTGATTGAAAAAGCAAAGAAAGAACAGGTACCAGCCCATGTAATCGACAATGCACTTAAAAAGGCAGATGGCGGCTCTGGTGAAGACTTTGTATTAGCTCAGTATGAAGGCTTTGGCCCCGGTGGCTGCATGGTTATCGTTGATTGCCTCACAGACAATAATAATCGTACTTTTACCGACGTTCGACAGTGTTTTGTAAAAAATAGTGCAAAAATTGGTACTCAGGGAACAGTTAGCCATATGTTTGATCATGTTGCACTGTTCGCCTTTAAACATGATGATGAAGAAGCCGTATTAGATGCGTTAATGGAAAAAGACGTAGATGTTACGGATATTGAAACTGAAGACGGTATGATGTCAGTTATCGCTCCGAACACTGAATTTAACAATGTTCGAGTCGCTCTACAGGCTGCTTTTCCTGAAGTAGAGTTCGAAATGGATGAAATAACCTATATACCTCAGACTTCATGCACCGTAACAGGTGAAGACGTTGAGGCATTTGATGGTTTTATTGCCGCTTTGAACGACTGTGATGATGTGCAGCATATTTATCATAATGCAGAGTTTGAAGAATAAACTCTAATTTTAAAACAATCATGATGACTCAGTAACAGGCATTCCCTATATTTTGTATAGAGATTGCAGTGTCATTGAGTAGTAAGATGACAACAGATAAATTATTCTCCCCTATATATGTCACTTCCTATAATAGATAAAACACTTTTAATTAGTCGGTTAGAATATATTCTGCCAGCTGATTCTGTATTACATCAGGCTGAAGACCTGCATCCTTTTGAATGTGATGGTTTATCTGCCTATCGTAATTTACCGCTTGCAGTTGTGTTACCTGACAGGATAGAACAGGTGCAGGCAATATTAAAACTGTGTCATGAATTAAATGTTCCTGTTGTTGCAAGAGGTGCTGGCACGGGTTTATCTGGTGGGGCCCTACCCCTTTCTGATGGCATATTGCTCAGCCTTGCAAAATTTAAAGACATCATAGATATAGACCCGGTACAACGTATAGCGCGGGTTCAACCTGGTGTACGTAATCTGGCTATATCTGAAGCAGTCTCACAATATGATTTATATTACGCACCAGACCCTTCCTCACAAATTGCCTGCACCATCGGTGGTAATGTTGCAGAAAATTCAGGTGGTGTGCATTGCCTGAAATATGGTTTGACGATTCACAATATTCAACAGATAAAAATTATTACTATAGAAGGTGAATTACTCACTTTTGGTGGAAGCGGCCTGGATTCAGCCGGTTATGACCTGCTTGCATTAATGACGGGCTCAGAAGGCATGTTAGGTGTAATCGTTGAGGTAACCGTGAAGTTGTTACCTAAGCCTGAATCAACTCAGGTTATTCTTGCCGCATTTGACGACCTGATAAAAGCGGGTGAAGCGGTTGGTAATATTATTTCAGCTGGAATTATTCCTGCCGGTCTGGAGATGATGGATAAGCTCGCTACCAAAGCAGCTGAAGATTTTGTTCATGCGGGTTATCCGCTTGATGCTGAGGCTATTTTATTATGCGAACTAGATGGTAGTACAGCTGAAGTGACCGAATACATTTCAACGGTACAAAATATACTTAAGGAAAGTGGTGCCATTGATGTACGTGTTGCACAGGATGAAGCGGAACGAATTACCTTCTGGAAAGGACGTAAAGCGGCCTTCCCCGCTGTTGGCAGAATATCGCCGGATTATTATTGTATGGATGGTACGATTCCACGCAAGCATCTACCACTAGTTTTAAAAACAATGGCCGAACTATCGGCTGAATACAACTTACCCGTTGCAAATGTTTTTCATGCGGGTGATGGGAATTTACATCCATTAATATTATATGACGCCAACATACCGGGTGAACTGGAAAGAACAGAAGAGTTTGGCGGAAAAATACTTGAACTTTGCGTTGAGGTTGGCGGTAGCATTACCGGTGAACATGGCGTTGGTGTGGAAAAAATAAATCAAATGTGTGTTCAGTTTAATACATTAGAATTAAACCAGTTTCACGCAATAAAAGACGCCTTCGATAAAAAAGGATTACTCAACCCGGGCAAAGCTGTGCCTACATTACACCGATGTGCAGAATTTGGAGCTATGCATGTACATCATGGTGAATTATCTCACCCTGAGCTGGAACGTTTTTAATTATGTCTAACGATATCACTCAGCAATTACAATCTCAGATACTAGAGTCATATAAATCCAGAAAACCTCTGAAAATATGCGCTGGTAATAGTAAAAACTTTTATGGTCATCAGATTGAAGCAAACTGTATAGATACAACAGGTCATAATGGCATTATCAGTTATGAACCAACAGAACTGGTTATTACTGCAAGATCAGGCACATCATTAAAAGAGATTGAAAGCACATTAGATAAAAACGGACAAATTCTACCTTTTGAACCACCTCATTTCGCAGATACAGCTACCATCGGTGGCACAGTCGCGTGCAACCTTTCCGGCCCTCGTCGTGCTTACACAGGTGCTGCACGTGACTTTGTATTAGGCAGTAACATCATTAATGGCAAAGCCGAAAAATTAAAATTCGGCGGCCAGGTAATGAAAAATGTTGCCGGTTACGATGCATCACGATTAATGTGCGGCGCTATGGGTACGCTGGGTTTAATTCTCGATGTATCTTTAAAAGTATTACCAAAACCTGAAACTGAAATAACACTTGGTTATGAGTGTGACATTCATCAGGCGCTGGATTTTATGCATCACTGGGTTAAACAATCACTGCCTGTTAGTGGCAGTTATTATGATGGCACATATCTTTATATACGCTTAAGCGGCAACAATTCATCTGTTAGCTCTGCACAAAAAACTATGGGCGGCGATGTAATAGATGATTCAGAAGCTTTCTGGAAGCAGATAAAAGAACAGACTCATGATTTTTTCAATTCAGACAAACCCTTATGGCGTTTATCTTTAGCATCAAATAACTCACCACTTAATTTAACGGGTAATACTGTCTATGAATGGGGTGGAGCTCTTCGCTGGTTAAGCTCGGATGAATCAGAAAAAATTATTCGGGCTGAATTAACATCCCTGGGTGGACATGCTACTTTATTCAAAAACAATAAAACTGATGGTAGTGCATTTCACCCACTTAACTCAGGCTTGTTAAATATACATAAACAGTTAAAAAGTGCATTTGATCCGGAGAATATTTTAAATCCTGGTCGCATGTATAAAGATTTTTAAATATGCAAACTAATTTAATTCATAGTTTACTCGAAACTCCACAGGGCCAGGAAGCTGATGATATTTTACGCTCCTGTGTACACTGTGGTTTTTGCACGGCCACCTGCCCAACTTATCAAATATTAGGTAATGAACTGGATAGTCCGCGGGGAAGAATTTATTTAATTAAACAGGTTTTAGAAGGCATACCTGTTACTGATAAAACCCGCTCACACTTAGATCGTTGTCTGACCTGTCGCTCATGTGAAACCACTTGCCCTTCAGGGGTTAACTATGGCCGATTAATTGACATTGGTCGTGAACTGGTTGAAAAACAGACAACACGTAAACTATCTGAACAATTCTCACGCTATGCGTTGAGAAAAATCATTCCTTACCCCGAACGATTTAAATTTTTACTCAATCTTGGTAATCTATTTAAACCCGTTTTACCTGCTGTATTAAAAGATAAAATACCCGCAGTAGAAACAGCGACAGAATGGCCTGAAGTAAAACACAAACGAAAAATGTTGATACTTGCTGGTTGCGTTCAACAAACCACCAATGCACAGACGAATGCATCAACAGCTAATGTATTAAATAAACTCGGCATTGAATTAATTCAGGAAAATGAAGTGAAGTGCTGCGGCGCTGTGAGCCAACATCTTTCAGCAACTGATGAAGCGATTGTTACCATTAAAAAGAACATTGATGCTTGGTGGCATCATGTTAATAATGGCATTGAAGCAATTGTTATAACAGCCAGTGGTTGTGGCGTAATGGTAAAAGACTATGCTCATCTACTTGAAAATGATGAAATGTATGCACTTAAAGCAAAACGCGTTAGTAAACTTGCAAAAGATATCAGTGAAATAATATCTAATGAAGATTTACAGCAAGATGAAACGTATTCAACAGGTATTACCGTTGCTTTTCATAGCCCCTGCACCTTACAACATGGCTTACAACTTAACGGTGTTGTTGAAAAAATATTAAGTAATGCTGGTTACAAACTGACTTCTGTTAACGATTCGCATCTATGCTGCGGATCTGCCGGCACTTACTCTGTATTACAACCTGTAATTTCAAAAAAATTACTTGTAAATAAAATAACAAACTTACAAAAAAATCGACCTGATATTATTGCTACTGCAAACATCGGTTGTCAGATGCATCTTTCTACGAAATCAGATAAACCAGTTAAACACTGGATAGAGTTAGTCGAATCTGCAATATGCTAAAAACAAAATACTGGTTATAAATATTTTTTAACTAGACAATAAAAATATCATTCAGCTAAAGCGCTAACTTCTAAATACATCTATAGAAATTAGCTTTCTCTAACGACGACTAAACCAATCTGACAAAGCATATTTTATGTAGCTTTAAATTATAATACCTAAAATTCTAATGGCGCTACATAAAGCGGATTGGGCACTCGATATACATATGAGTTAAAAGCTATATCATCTGGTAATAATGTTGTCGCATAAGAGTGAAAAGTAATATAACGCCCATCGCCACTTATTGAAGCATCTCTACTCTCATCATCGGACTGAGTACCATCAGCCGCAACATTAACTCGACGGATATCTTGTTCAATCAGGTCATATACAAAAATATCAACATATCCATTAGTATCTCCTTCAACAAGATCAGTGGCAGTTGACTCAAATGTTATATAACGACCATCAAAACTGATAGATGGATTTTGGCTAAACCCATTACTAATAACACCCACATTATCGACACTAACAACGCTAAGAAGCCCTGTATTTCTATCAAATACAAAAATATCAGTAAATCCATTATCCCCACCTGCAATATTACTGCTATCAGACTCAAAAGCGACATAACGTCCGTTTCCACTTATCACGGGCGTACGACTATCATCATTAGCCTGCTCACCGAGACTTGATACACTAATCCGTGTGGTTGATTTTGTGCCCGTGTTATGAACAAATATATCAGTTGAGGAGTTTGTATCATCCAATACAAGGCCATTACTATCAGAAGAAAAAGCCACAAATTGCCCATCATCACTTATTGACGGTCGGTCGTTACTAGCACGAACTGTATCAGCAAGCGTAAGTGCATCAATATCATCTTTATTAGCAATACTCGCTACAACCGTATTCCCCGATAAACTGTCATGCACGTATATTCCGCCATTGATAGCAGGATCATCCGTCAATAAATTTGTTGAAGTTGTACGAAATGTTACATAACGCCCATCTGAACTAATATCAGGAAAGTGACTAAACCCATTACCTTCTGCCCCCGCATCACTCACACTGACTCGAGTGGTTTCAGTAACCTCAAGCTCATGTAAAAAGACATCAGGCCTGTCATTACCATCAACTGCAATTAAATTTGTTGCATCAGAAGTAAAAGCCACAAATTTTCCGTCTGCACTAATCACAAGATCGCGACCAGCACCAATACTGCCACTTCTATTATTCGCTTCTGCGCCACCTGAGTTTGTACTCACACGTAAAGTAGTCGCATTAGTAACATCATGAATAAAAACATCAAAAACATTATTAAAGTCATCGATAACATAATCAGTTGAACCAGAAGTGAATGCTATTTTATCACCGCAATGATTGATCGATGGATATTCACCAGAGTATGGGTCACCTACAACATCAACTGATACTCGTCTTATTGGTTGAGGATCTCCATTACATGGATCATCTGATATTTGATCAAAAAAAGCATCTATAAAATGAGATCTTGTTGCATCAGTTAAACTACTGAAGGTATATGAATCAATTGCACCCTGAGATTGCCCATTAACTTCAACATCAAATATTTCATAACCAGTATCAGGTATTATAGAAAACACTTGTTCAACACCACATGAAACTGGAATACCTGCCTGAAATAGCCCCCCTGGGTCAATACTCCCACTCCCAAAAACGTCAGTATGAACAAGGTAACTAATTACTGAAAATTTTGCTGTTATATTTACATTCTCAGTAATATTCGAATAAAGAAAACTACCATTCTCTAATTCATCAGAAAAAACAGAGCTTTGACCAGAGCTTGCTAGCACATCTAAACCATTTTGCTTATGACACTCACCTGCTACCGGTGTAATAAATAAATCACTGCCCTCTTCTAGAATATTACTACCCAATGGATTAGCTGTACCACCATCTTCAGCATACAATGTAACAACATAAGTAGGCGTATTAGTCTCAGCCGCATTCGCTACAGTCACAGCCTGTATAAGCGCTAAAGGATCGCCTCCTCCAAGTAATGATGCGGTTGAAGTTAAATCTAAACTCAATTCAATATTATCTTCCATTGTTTTTGCAATTGCATCAATGGAGTCTTGATAGGTTACTATTGTCATATCAATATTATCGAGTACTAAATCGGATACGGCTACACCTTCTACACCTACATCAATACCCGCTACCGCAATTAATACTGCCATTTCAGCTGTGGATTCAGGATTGATAAAAACCGACAAAGGAACGGTGGTACCGGACAAATGATACATCAGGAGCACATTACCAAGAGTGACACGAAAAAAATAATCCAGACCCGGAAGAAGAAGCAACGAAAACTCACCACTACTACCAACCGTTTTTGTTGCTACAACCTCACCTTCAGTATCCGTTACAATGACCTGTGCACCAGCCCAGTCTGTAATTTTACGACTACTTATCTGACTGATTTTATTCGTATTTATAGATTGTTTGGAAACAGGCACAAGACTGGAAAGTGACGCAGTAATTGTTATTTTATCAGAAGACGAACTTGAACTGCCCCCACCACTACAGGCTGACAACATGAACATCACTAAAACAGTGAATACTGAAACTTTACTTTTATCATTTATCATATCTAACTCCAACAAACTTATGTTGCATGGAAGTGTAGATAAGACTAGATCTATATCGTAAAAAGTCTAGATAAATCAGACTAAGTGTTATTAAAGCAAAATTAATTTAAACTTATATTCGAAAATCAAAGGTTAGTAGTTATTTCTTTATCTGTGTTTTAGCATGCAATATCAACTGATATTGCATGCTAAAAATATATTCAATCTTTATTTACAGAAAATTACTACTCACCCTCTACAGGTAAATTTCTAATATGCACATCCTGTTGTGGAAATGGAATCTCAATATTAGCTTCTTTAAACGCTTTATCAATTGCAAAATTCAAATCACTTATTACGCCTAATCGACCACTCACTTCTTTAAGGAAAACCCGGAGTTCAAAATCAAGTGAACTAGCACCAAAAGTTCTAAATAATACTTTAGGTGCCCATCTGATATTACCATGTATTAATTTTTCATTATCTTGTGCTATTTTCAATAAAATTTCTCTAACCTGTTCTATGTCACTACCATAAGCGACTCCTACAGGTATTATTGCACGCCCTTTTTTACTGGATAACATCCAGTTTGTAACCTGATTAGATATCAGTTCCGAATTGGGAACAATTACGTCTGAGTTATCAAATGTTCTAATTAGAGTAGAACGAATCTGTATGTTCTTTACATAACCCTCCGTTGCACCTACTTCAACCCAATCTCCTTTACGTATAGGTCGTTCAAAAAGCAATATCAATCCGGATACAAAGTTATTAACAATATTTTGCAAACCAAAACCGATACCAACTGATAATGCGCCAGCCACAATTGCTATATTACCAAAATCAAATCCTGCTGCAGATAGACCAATTAAAAATGCCGTTAAAAACATTAGATAACCGGCAATTGTAGCAACAGCATCACGTGCACCTGAATCAATATTAAACATTTGCAACCAGTTCTTTTCTAACTGACACTTTATCCAGCCAGAAACGACTAATAAAGCAGAAAAGATAACGATAGCCCACAATATTTTAACCGGGACTATTCGATAGTCACCTAGCTCAAAACCATTAACAATATAATTTTTGAGTTGTGTTAAAAAGCCACCATTAAAATCCCAGATATTAACCATAAGTAGAAAAAAAGCTCCCCATAATACAACTGAAACTGTCAACCTTATCCAGATCAGTCCTGGAATAACATTATCGCCTTCAACACCAATCTTATTACGAATGCGAGATGATAGTTTATTAGAGCCCTGATCTAATGAATTAAATACAAGTTGAAATACTTTTGTTACCCCGGAAAATAAAATCAACAGTATAAAAGTAACAATAACTCCTCCTCTAATTGCAAAAGAGAAATTTATATAACCCAGCCACTCTGATATTAAGGTCAAGATTAATACAAAATTTACTATTCTGGACACCCAGCTTAATTTTGGTAATTTTCTAGGGTCTATCAAAACACGAATAGTCCAAACCAGATTTATTACAAGAAACAATGAAAAGACATACCTTAATAATAATAAGTTTGTTTCCGTCATACTATTTGAAAAAACAGTATAGAACGCAAGATAACCAACTAAAGCAATCAGAAACAATACTCTTAATCGATTCGATATTTTCGATAACATATCACCCATATTCTCTAATATAGGCCTCGCAGGTGCGACGGGAGATAGAAATAAATTAGTTACAAGAACAAACAGAAAATATAATGTAAGAGCCAGAGATATCTGAGTAATAAACAACGTGTACTCTATATCAAACGTTATATAGTATAGAAACAGATAACTTGATAAAGAAATCAATATAAACGGAACATAACGAGCACTTATTGTTATAAAGGAATGCAGTAACAAGTTATCCATATCATCATTCCAGATGGATGTTTCTGAATATTTTATTAATGATTTTCTTATTTTCATAGAAAACAATAATATAACAGACAATAAAGCCAGACCCGCCCCCCATTCGGTTAACTTGATTTCCTGTATACCGGAATCCTCAACAATAAAACCTGATGAATCACTAAATAAACCTGCCGGGTTATTAACAAATTCATTAACTAAAGAAACTATATTCTTTTGTTTAGAAAAATATGTTCGCTCCAGATTTGAGTTTATTGCTTTATCAAGCATAATATCGACATCTTGAACTAATAAAAGATTCACATTACATTCGGCGATTTCTTTTTCTATATTATTTTGATCTTTTACAAGGTGCTTTCGTACGGATGTGACATTACTATCTTCACCCTTGTGTTTTTCACCCAGTTCATCTATTGATTGTTTTAGTGCTTTGTGCACCTCCTCTTTTTCAGCGATGCATAGTTCGGAAAGGCTGCTCACATCAATAGTCAGTCTAGTCCAGGCCGAAAGATCTTCACTTTTATACTTATGCTTCTTTAAACGTTTTTTTATTTTTTCCAGCTGAACTATATTCTGTTCAAGTAAAATCTCATCATAAGCATATACAGACGGAGATAACATAAAAGAGAAAAGCAGAAAATAACTTATTGTTAACACTTTAAATTTGTCAATCATTGAATAAAAACTCTTTTTTTCATTTATTTATTAATTAATTTTAGTTACACTCATATTCAATAAGCGCCTACCAGAACCACCACCCGGACTTTAATTCTGCTTCACAGGTTTTAAGCTGTGCAGCGTATTTACTCGCATTCTTTTTAACTTTTTTAGCCACTTTAATCAGCCAGGGTTTCTGATTATATGTTTTACGCTTAAAACCACCATGACCTTCATGATAAGCAAGGTACTGGTTATAAGCATCCCATTTGGATATTTTCAGGGTATCGTATGATTTTTTACCATACCAGCCTATAAAATCAACAGCATCGCCAAAATCATCCCTGTCTGCGCCTGAATTGCCCGTAGACTTAATATACCAGTCCCAGGTGGCATCTTTTACCTGCGCATAACCATAAGCGGTTGATTGACGACCTGTTGGTATAATCCACAAAAAATACTGCATTTCTGTTTGTGCATCATGTGTAAAACGAGATTCCTGATGAATTATAGCCAGTTGCACATGTACGGGTACCCCCCAGCGCTTAAAACTATCACTCGCATCATCATACCAGCCGCCTTTTTCTTCAAATATAGAACAGCTATTAGTCATATTCTTTGGTGGTGAAGTTGAGCAGCCTGCTACCAGAAGATATATTACAAAAATTATCAGATGTTTAATTTTAAAAAGCCTATTAATTAAATGTTAATATATTCAATAAGATAGTTCATATATTAAACTGTTATTCATGCTATAACTGATAAAAACATTCATATTATATCGTGATCTATTTCACACAATTTGCCCTAATGAACGTTTCATCCTTGTTATTACTATTTCCACTGCTTTAATAAGGTGACTCGCAGTATTTTTACTGACTGTAAGTACAAAATGATAACCCTCTTTATAAGAATAACATTATCTTTTACTTATTAAGCAGGAAAACTATGAAAAAATTAGCTCAGCGATTCTTCAGCAAAAAAACAGACGATCATTTTGTATCAGCTGTCGGTACTAACGTAAAAATACTCTTTTCTTCTGAAAACCCATCATTACTCGGTAAAACCATGGTGACCACCGCGATTGAGATGTCTCCTCAAAGCATTAGACTGGAAGTGGCACACCCGATAGAAATAGACTCTGTACTGGATATTTCTGTAAAACTGGATAGCAGTGATAGAACGTATAATTTAACAGGTAATGTACGCTGGCGCTTACCTTCAACACGCGGTCAGTATCATATCGTACTGGTTTTAAGAGAACGAAGAGATATCAGATCTGACTTCAAAGCCTGGAAATCAAATTTCCTGCAGAATTTTGAATACGCTAAAGCGGTTTAATTTACATTATGAGCAACCTTGAAGGTTGCTCATTTTTAATTATTTAACGATGACTTTACTTATCTGATGTTGCTTATTTAAATTCAATACTACATCTGCTCTTTGCGGCATTTCTTTTAAACACTGCATAGTGATTCTTTCAAAGTACATAACAAACTCTTTAACTTCTATCTCACTTTTAATATGTGACGTTGTGTTTTCTCGGTGATTCAACTTTGATTCCTGCAAACACCTCCATTCAAACACTGATTCCATATCCGGTACTTTTAGCATAATTAAATGATCAATATATGAAAATAAATCATTATATTGCTCTGTCAACTGCCTGTTAACATAATGCCGCCAGTTCCCTTGCGTATCTTTACTTTCTTCAAGTTTGTTAAGTGGTTTTAATAATTCACTGTCTGATTGAGGCTTTGCGCCGACACACCACCCCTCAAATATAATGATATCAGGCATTTTTCTGATAACTGTCCATTCTTCATCCGGTAACAGGTCATCAAGCGCTTTATCAAAACGGGGTATTTTGAGTTTATTGTTAATATTAGTCTTAAGTGTTTTTAATATTTCAATCCCAAGATTAACATCATGAGTTCCAGGAACGCCTCTAACACTTAACAGTGGGTGCACCTCATCAGCTAACAACAAACGACGATAACGGGATATATACAGATCATCAATTGATAAATGTAATACTGTTTTACTAAATAAAGTTTCAAGAATAAGAACAAGCAACTTACTTAAAGTCGACTTACCCGAGCCCTGCCCTCCATTTAAGCCTATAACTACAGGGGTAGTAGTATGTTTATTTTCTATCCATTTTGCTAACGGCAGATAAACTGATTTAAATGATTCTTTAAATGACTCATCGAGTTTTTCCTGCTCTATAAATAAAGAAAGCTCATTTAAAAATACATTATTGTAATTTTGTATTTGATCTTCTTTCAGAATATGATGTATTTCAGGCCACATTGTTATATTTAAACATTTTACTTATAATTAATCTTACAAAAAGCCTATGTAGAGCATATAAATTGAGTTTACCTGAAAAAATAATTCAACAGACCCAGTGCTGGTTAAAAACGACCATTATCGGCCTTAATTTCTGCCCTTTTGCTAATAAGGAATTCAAACAGAACAGTATACGATATTCTGTTTTTGATGGACTAGATCTTGAGTCTAATCTACATGCTCTGGCAGATGAATTTCAACACCTTGATAACAACAATGACACTGAAACCAGCCTTTTAATGTTCACTAACTCGGTAGATGAGTTCGAAGATTTTCTGGAACTAATAGAATACAGCAATGAGTTACTTGATGATCTGGGTTATTGCTCTACTTACCAGATAGCACATTTCCATCCCCAGTATTGCTTTGATGGAGTTGAGGCTGATGATGCGTCTAATTACACCAATCGATCCCCCTATCCGACGTTACATTTAATTCGCGAAGCCAGCCTGCAACTAGCTATAGAAAATTACCCGGATACTTCTGAAATACCTGAGAACAATATTAAACTCGCTCGGGAACTTGGCTCTGAGAAACTGGATTCTCTCCTCAAAAGCTGTAACAAAATTTTATGATTACATTGTCACAACTGGCTATTTACCCCATAAAATCAACTGCACAGGTTTCCTTAGATAACTGCAAAATGGGCGCTTTCGGGCTAGATATGGATAGACGCTGGATGCTCATCAATAATGAAGGTTATATGCTGACACAGCGCAAACACCCGAAGATGTGTTTGATTAAGAGCCGCTTTGAAGCTAATCAACTCGTTATTACAGCTCCTGGAATGGAACAGCTCATAATTCCGACTCAATATTCCGGGGAATTGATATCAGCCACTGTTTGGGATGATGTCTGTAATGCACACAACTGTGGACAGCAGGCAGCGCAATGGTTTAGCCATTTTTTAGGTATATCAGCACGTCTTGTTTATTTTCCACACGAAGAAGTACGTCAGGTTGATCTAGATTATGCAAAACAGGGTAATAAAACTGCATTTAGTGATGGTTTTCCTTATTTATTGATAAGTCAGGCATCACTTGATGATTTAAACAGCCGTCTGGCTGCACCGGTAGATATGAGACGCTTTCGCCCAAATCTTGTCATTAATGGTACTGAAGCATTTGCTGAGGATGACTGGAAAGCAATACGCATTGGTGATATTACATTTAACCTCGTAAAGCCCTGCAGCCGATGCGTAATACCCAGTATTGATCCAGAGACCGCTAAAAAATCAGCTGAAGTGGTTAAAACTCTCGCGGGATACCGCATGAGAGAAAATAAGATATATTTCGGCCAAAATCTTATAGCAGAAGATGCGGGTAAGTTAGAAGTGGGTATGGAGGTTGAAATACTTGATACCTGTTGATACCCGAGGCGAATACACATTCAGTTTACGTTACAGGTAAAAAAGTACACCGCTGTGGAACATATCCCTCGGGGATGGACCGCGTTTTTAGCGCTCCGTCCCCTTAAGCCATACCACAAGGGCTGACAGTGTAGCTAGTTAAAGCACTAAACTTCAGGCCCTAATAAAAAAGACATCTCTTCAAAGCCCATATCTTCCAGTTCCTCCATCAGGTCATCCCAGTCATAGTCTGGTAAATTTTCCTCTATACGCGCAATTGCCCCTGTAGCAGCCCTGTAGACTTCATGTTCTTCGTAATCTCTGGGTATCTTTACGAGTCTTATTTTTTTGCTATCCTTACTTGGCAAAATCATTAGCTTTTCAGCCATATTAAACAACCTTTAAATATTAATTTATAAAATAATACAACCGTATGAAACCATTTGCTAATACTGTGTTCTTATAGAGACCTCAGTAACACAAAAATAGTACAATAAGATTATGAAAAATACGAGACTACACCTTATACATAGCCTGGCATTATTAGTATTTATTTTGCCTTTTAATCTCTCGGCATCTGTTGAAAACAATAACACACTTATTAACTCACTACCCACCTACAGCACACAATATAATGTAAAACAGGATGCTTTTAAAGATGGTGCAGCTGCAGTAAAACTTGCAACCAGCACTAATCGCCGAATTCTTATTGAGTTGGGTGGTGACTGGTGTAAATGGTGCCATCAAATGGATGTGTTTTTTGATAACAATCCGGATATCAAACAAAAGTTACACGAAACATTTGTAATGCTTAAAATTAATGTCAGCGATGAAAATGACAATGCCGAATTTCTAAAAGCATTTCCAAAACCTTTAGGTTACCCGCACATGTACGTTTCAGAATACAACGGAAGCGTATTATGGTCTCAGGATACAGCCGAATTTTTAAAAGATGGTCATTATACGCGTGAGTCATTTCTCGTATTTTTTGATCGCTGGAATATTAACAATAAAAACAAAAAGTAAAACATGAGCACACAGTTAATTAATCGTAGGCAATTCGTCCAGCTTATAGCAATAGCGAGTACAAGCTGGCCTTTAATGAGCAGGGCTAATACAAAAACACTTGGTCAGGATGCCGACCTTGTTTATAAAGACCTAACTGACCCCTGGTTAAGTCTAGCTGCTGTACAGGAACATTTATTCCCTGCAGATGAATCTTCTCCGGGAGCGAAAGATATAAGCGCATTACGTTTCTTACGTAATATGCTTGACACACCTGACTTAGAATCTGACGAGAAAGAATTTATTATTCAAGGTGTAGGCTGGTTAAATGACTTATCTATTAAAAATCATAAACAAACTTTTATTAAACTGAATGATTCTGAAAAAGAAAAGGTATTACGCAAAATTGAGAGCAGTCGTGCTGGTAGTCGCTGGTTGTCACTTATGATGAATTATTTAATTGAAGCTTTACTCAGTGATCCCGTATACGGAGGAAATAAAGACAGTAAAGGATGGCAATGGCTAGAACACATTCCCGGTTTCCCTACTCCTACTAGCAATCAGGTCTATTTCAAACTTGGTAAACAGATTAATGGAAATACACGTCGGAGAACAAAAGCATGAGTAAAGATTATGACGTGTGTGTAGTTGGCAGTGGTGCCGGCGCAGGACCAGTTATTTCAGAATTATCAAAACAGGGTAAATCAGTACTGGTTTTAGAAAAAGGCCCCTGGTTAACCGAAGAAGATTTCACTAAAGATGAAATGGCCTGTTGTAGACGTAGTGTCTACACCCCGAATCTTGAAGATGAACAACATGTGCTTGAAGAAGAAACAAATAAAGGTAACTGGGTAAGTGAATCTACCTATGAATCAGGATGGGACTTCTGGAACGGCAATGTTGTCGGTGGCTCATCTAATTTTATGAGCGGCTATTTTTATCGAATCAAACCCAAAGACTTTCGACTGTTATCAGAGTTTGGTCCCATTAAAGGTGCAAACATTGTTGACTGGCCCATTAGTTACGAAGACATGGAACCTTACTTCACTAAAGCCGAAACTGAGGTTGGTATCTCGGGAAAAATAATGCCTCATAAACATCAGGAACCAAGGTCAACTAAAGACTTTCCATACCCGCCAACCAGTGAACATCCTATCGTAAATAAAATTGATAAGGCATGTAATGAACTAAATATAACCTCTCTACCAACACCAAGAGCGATTTTATCCCAACCTAAAAATAATCGTAACAGTTGTGAATATTCAGGTTATTGCGGAAGTTATGGTTGTCACTCAGGAGCAAAAGGTAGCGCACGTGCAGCATTACTTGATGATGCGGTTTTAACTGGAAACTGCGAAATTAGAGCTCATTGCAAAGTATATAAACTAAAAAGTGACAATAAGGGAAATGTAGTTGAAGCACTATATTATGATATAAATGGTGAAGCACAATCCGTTTCAGCTAAAACATTTGTTGTCGCCTGTCACGCAATTGAAACATCACGTTTATTATTATCATCTACAGGCCCTAAACATCCCAATGGATTAGGTAATAATTATTCACAGTTAGGTAAAAACCTTCTATTTTCAGCAGGTGGATCAGGCACAGGTGAATTTCATTACAGTGAAATGGACAAACTTGCTGCTTCTGCAATGAAGACACGTGGCCCCTTTGTAAACAGGGGCGTACAGGACTGGTATTATTTTGAAGACAATGAATTTGGCGGAAAAACAAAAGGTGGGGTCATTGACTTTTTATTACGACACCCTAATCCAATTTCAAAAGCCATGTCTGCAAAATGGAATGATAATGACAATTTAAACTGGGGACATAATCTTAAACGCGATTTAAAAACTGTATTCACTGAATCTCAGGACTTACGTTTTGAAGTATTTAATGACTGGTTACCAACAGACAATTGTTTTGTAAGCCTGGATAATAATGTAAAAGACAAATGGGGATCCCCTGTTGGTAAAGTTCGCCTGGGTTATCACGAACATGATTTAAAGGTCGGCAAATACTTATCAGGTAAAGCAGAAAACATTTTACGTCAAATGGGTGCTAAAAATATTCGTTCTAGTGTAAGCGGTTCACCACCTGCCAATTTAGTTGCGGGTGGCTGCCGTTTTGGAAATGACATTAATACATCTGTACTAGATGCCGATTGTAAAGTTCATGATGTAGACAACCTGTATGTTACCGATGGAAGCTTTATGCCTACAGGTGGTAGCGTTCCATACACCTGGACTATTTATGCTAACTCTTTTCGTGTTGCTGATATATTAAAAGACCGAACATAATCATATTAACAACTACACACCTTCATAAATGTACTCTCTAAATTTCTGTTTTTGATTTCGATCAAAAACAGAAATTATAATTACGCTTATAACTCTCTATTTTCAATCTGATCCATCTCAATATTAATATATTAAAATATTAAAACACATTCAAAAGTTGAGTAATGTCAATTTTTAACCGTATCAACTATGGGAGAGTATTTCAGGTAAGTAAGAAAGCATTTAACGATGTTTTATTGTAGGCACGGTTGATACAGATCAAATTGATCATTCAACTGGAATTGCTGGCTATGTTTTTGTAATAGATATTTATTAATGGTCAAACGAAAATTCTATTCAAAAAATAATCTAAATAAAATCAAAGGTGATATCCAATGAAAAAAATAGTTTTATGTGCTGCTGTATCAGCTATATGTGCAGTCCCCGTTACGGCAATGGCAGAAGCAGATTTCTATGGCCAATTACGAATCTCACTTGATTCAGTTGATGCAGACAATGCAGCTGCCGCAAAAGATGGCTTAACTGTTACAGACAATACTTCTGTATTCGGCTTTAAAGCAATGAGTGAAGGTGATGGAGTAAAAGCATTTATTCATTTACAGGCTGGAGCTAAAGCTGATGGAAATGACGCAGCTGATGCCGCATTCACTAAGCGTTTCTACTTCGGTGGATTAAAAGGTGACTTTGGTCAGGTTGCATATGGTTTAATGTCTAGTGCATATAAAATGCCTGGTTTCAAAATGGACCCTTTCTATAATCACTCTAGTGTAAATGTCAGTGGTTCAGTTGTAAATGGAGCTGGTGGTACGTATGGTCTGTCTCCAGTAAACAATCTATTCACTGATAATGCATTACAATATACCAGCCCTGCGATGGGTGGTCTGACATTAAATATAGGCCTGTATGTTGATGATTCAGAAGCTGATGAACATGGTACCGGTTTTGGTGCTGCTTATAAGAGCGGTAATATTTCAGCAGGTGTTCAATATGCATCGAATGGTGATAACGCAACAATAAAGAACTTAAATGCAGACAGTACTGCTATTCGTGTACATGGCGGATATAAAGCAGATGGCTGGAGTGCCGCTATTTCAGCTGAACAGGTTGAAAAATCATCGACTACCGATGACACCTACCTGTTTCTTGTAGGTAAAGCTAATATTTCAGATTCTTTAGAAGCAGCTGTAACTTTAGGTTCAGTTAGTGGCGACACTACTGCAATAGAAGGTACGGGTATAACTGCGGGTGTTTTCAAAACTGTTGCTAAGAAAACACAGGTATTTGGTTCTCTAAGTACGGTTAGTTTAGATGATGATACTCAGGCAGAACCTTCAGTGTTCTCTGTGGGTGTAATTCATAAGTTCTAAAACGATTAAATCATGCAACAGTTAACTGTTGCATGATTTTTTACTTAAGTAATTTATTTAATACCTGTGCTGCCTTTTTTGAAGACACACCTTCTCTTACCGGTATATTTGTTTCATCACCCGATTCAAGTCTTTTGAAAAGATATTTCTTTTCCTCGTCACTTCGCTTTTCCAGACCAGACAAGACTTCTCTTGATATATCACCTTCAACATCAATCCCGTTTTCACCAAAAAAGAATAATTTCTTATCGGTTTCCTCTGCTTCAAGGTCATTTAAAGCAATTTTATATCGAATATCAGGGCAGACTTTAGGTGAAAAACCATAATTATCTTCTTCAGCATACTCAACACAAACTCTTAATGTATATTCCAGATATTCTTTCGATATTATAATGTTTCGGGCATCAATAGCTTGTTTAATAAACGCCTCATCATCACTTAAATTAATCTGAGTTTTTGAAGACACAATAACTGGAACTGATTTTTCTTCTGACGAAGCCTTGCACAATTCAGTAATCTGTTGCGTAGTAAAGTTTTTAGATAGATAAAACTCAACATCATCTCGATTACACTCTGAAAGAGCATTTTGTGAAAATAAAGACAGACCAGTAAGCGCTATAAAACAATAATTAGTCTTAACGATTGAATTCAACTTAAGTTACCTCCTAAAAAACATTCATTAGATGACAATTGTACCATCTAACCCGCATAACTCTCTTGACATATATTTACACTGATAATTTTTCTAGCAGGTTAAACACATTATTACTGCTTAAATTAATATAATCCTGTTGATTGAATAACAACATCGCACCACTAAGTTCATACCATGTAAAACCACTGCTCCAGTTAGGCGTCTCTATATCACCCTGCAGTTTTCTTGGCATGATGTACAGAGCATCAGGAAGGTACAATAAATTAAAAGGCTGCTTTTTAACATGTAGTTCATTTATCACTTGCCAGGATTTTAGCCTGTCTGTTGATTTTATTACCTGCAGTGGATAAGGATCATTACCGCCATTATGCTGCCAATGTGAATGACTAACCGGTAACCCCTTATCATCAACAAACATCTGAAAATGTAAATGATTTACAGAAGCATAAGCTCCATAACTATTATAACCGAACCCTGCCCCCGGCAAAGTAGCAGATAACCCAGAACTTAAACCCCAGATATATTCATGCATTTCCTGAAATAAAAACTGAGGCAGACAATCTTCACGCTGCGGTACAATTAAACCATGAAGATCTGCAAATGGATATTTATTATAAAACAGATCAAGTTGCTTCCCCTGATACTCACCTCGCCAGAAACATTCTTTAGCCATAAACGGTTTATTAAAATTAAACTGATTTTCAACAAATGGAGTAAACATTTCACCATTATGATTAAAACTGCTCATTCTTCTCGGGCGAAATGAACGTAGTTGATTAAACTGATACAACCAGGGAGATTCTTCTTTTAATTGAGTGATGTTAATATTTTCAAACCCCATTGCTACGAGCTTTAAAAAAACAAGAAGATCCTCTTCTACTGCATTAATCTGATTACCATTTATTAAATCTAATTTATACTGCTTAAGTAAAAATTCAAACTGAGATTTAAGTTGCGATTTTAGCTGGTTAAATAATTCAGGATTATTACTTGCATTTGCCAGACATAAAATAAAGGTCCCCAGTTGCTGTTGATCAAGTAATTCACACAGTCCCTGGTTAAACTGCTCTCTAAAATAGGACAGTGATGTAAATGGATTATTCATATATTATCAGAAGTATTTTGTGTTAAAACGGATCAATCATCAATACTGGTATCAATCCAGTCATCAAGATAATAAATTCTCTGACCTTCTGATGATTTAGATGGCCCTATCACTTTTGCTGCAAACAGGTGTTTTTCTACGTTAGCCTCTTCAATTGCATCTAACTCGGACTCGCATAAAAACACACAGTTTTCTGAAAAACGCCCTCGTGAGCGTTTAGGCGCATAAACTACGGCAAATCTATGCTGAACAACGGTTGAATCTCCGTCTACGGTAATTCCTTTCATAATATAATTGATCTGTAAGCTGATTTATTAAGGTTACCTGAGCACACACTAATCAGTATTAGTTTATACTAGGGCATCTCTGAACAAGTCTATCATGTCTCTGCGGGGCGTTCAGAGTTACCCTGACGTTTAAGCCATTTTAATTAATCCAGGAAACTATCTTTCGTGTCACAAATCACCCTAACAACCCTGAATGCACGGTATATTCATGCATCTATGGGTTTACGATATTTATATGCCAATATGGGTGACTTACAACCTGTTACCAAACTTGTCGAATTCAATATCAATACCCGCGTTATGGATATTGCTGAGTCTCTATTACTGGACGAACCAGAGATCATTGGCATTGGAGTGTATATCTGGAACGCCAACGAATCACTTGAGCTGGTCAAGTTACTTAAGACTATTTCACCTGAAACCATTATTGTACTTGGTGGCCCTGAAGTTAGTTATGAGTTTGAGCAACAGGAATTAGTAAGTTGTGCAGATTATCTAATCACCGGTCAGGCAGATCTGGCATTTAAAGAGTTATGTAGCGATCTAAAAAATAATAAAAAACCAGTTAATAAAATAATCCACCCTCTGCCTCTTGAATTATCAGAGATTGAGCTTCCCTATGCACATTACAACGATGAAGATGTTGCTAATCGGGTTATCTATGTAGAAGCATCTAGAGGCTGCCCGTTTAAATGTGAATTTTGCCTCTCCTCTCTAGATAAAACAGTTTACCCTTTTGATCTTGATATTTTTCTAACAGAAATGGAGAAACTGTATCAACGGGGTGTACGCCACTTTAAATTTGTCGATAGAACCTTTAATCTAAAAGCCGATACCAGCATTCGTATTATGGAATTCTTTCTGAATAAAATGAACTCGGAAAACAACAACCTGTTTTTACATTTTGAGTTAATTCCAGATCATCTTCCTGAAAAATTAAAAAAAACGATCAGTCGTTTTCCTGAAGGTAGCTTACAGTTTGAAATTGGTATTCAGAGCCTTAACCCTGAAGTTCAAATGACCATTAGTAGAAAACAGAACACACAAAAAGTTAAAGACAATTTAAGCTGGATAAGAAATCACTCTAATGCACATATTCATGCAGATTTAATCATAGGTTTACCCGGTGAAAGTATAGATAGTTTTGCCACAGGTTTAAATCAGTTATATGATTTTAACCCCCACGAAATTCAGGTCGGAATATTAAAACGCCTAAAGGGCACACCAATCATACGCCATAGCATTGATTACGATATGCGATATAACCCACTACCACCCTTTAATATAGTGAGTAATAATTTAATCAGTTTTATGGATATGCAGCGCTTGAGTCGTTATGCCAGATACTGGGATTTGATTATTAATTCAGGGCGTTTTAAACATACCAAGAAAGTTATTCTTGAAGGAAATTCTTTTTATAATTTTCTTAATTTAAGTGACTGGATTTTTGGAACAACGGGTCAAACTCATAAAATCTCATTAGAGCGTTTATATTCACTTCTTTATAATGGGTTAATTAATGGACTTGAGTTTGATGAGAAACGGGTGACTGATGCTTTATTAAGTGATTATGATATATCTGGTATAAAGGGGTATCCTAAGTTTTTGGCTAATTCCAATAATGATGCTGAGGTTAAGAAAATTAAGTCTAGTCAGAGGCAGGTTAGGCATAGTGGGCTTTGATTTATTTAAATTTAACTAGTAGTTAGGGCTGCTTGAGTTTTCCACGCTAATTTCTTCATGGGAATGTGAATTCTGTTTAGTCGCCGCGCTGGCGACTTACTTTTCTTACAACAGCTTAAGAAAAGTAAGCAAAAGAACGCCGTCCTTTACTCGCTTGTTCTCATTAAAAAGCTAATGAGAATTCCCAAAAATTGTACCGAAGTCTTCCAGTAATGCTTAACCTGTCAGTTCATTGCTCTGTTGCCGGGTCGTCACGGTAAGCCGTCCTGGCTTATCGTGACTCAAAATCACATCCCTGTGATTTTGCCCCTACAGATATACAATTTTCGGCAAGCTCCAGAGGAGAGGTAAATCAAAACCGATATAAACTTCTCTTTCAAAAGAAAAATATTCTATATTGTCATTCCTGCGGAGGCAGGAATCCACTGGCTGTGAATGCATAGCAATAAATCCAGTCTGTAACTAACAACCAGCCCGCATAATCTGCTTGTGATTCTATTCTTTTGACTCATCTCCCCATTACACAAGCTGATGAGGGAGTGATTTATTTGGAGTTTTCCGCGAGGATGTCTGAGCGAATTCGCCTTTTAATTCGTGAGTTCCGCAGTGGCCAAATAAATCGGGAACGAAGAAGGTACTTTTATTTGTGTTTTTTACAAATAAAAGCTTGAGTTAAGCGGGGCGGCATTTCTTTGGTTACTTTCTTTTTGCTGCTGAAAAGAAAGTAACTCGCCAGCACGGCGACACCTCAGAAACCTAATTCCCATGAAGCAAGGGGCTTGTAGATAAACTAACAGACTGAAATCACAAAATTCACGTTCCCATAAGGAAATGAACGGGTAACACTCCGACAGGCGACACCTCAGAAATTAAATAGAAAAACTACGAATAATCCCCTTCGCACTCTGAATGAGCAACCACAAAAACAACAAAGGAAAAATAATAGTCTGCACCACAAACACAACAATTAAATTTATAACCTGATGACTCATATCAGATGCCGCCTGTTTTAAAGACTGTATTTGCTTCTCAACATCCAGGCTTTGCCTGGTTTGATCAAGCCAGACACCCACCTGACCAATTAAATCATTACTAGAATCATCAATATTTCCTCGAGTTGTTTCATTAATACTCTTTATCTGATCTGAAGCATTAACTAACTGTTCCTGCGCTTCAGTATATTGAGGCTGTAAATAATGTAGATAAAGACCTTCATTTATTAATGCAATCGTTGGAACTGAAAAACGGATAAACATCAAAATAACCAGACCTTTCTTCAAAAACGATAACGAAAGTAACTTATATTCAGCTCTGTTAAATACCCCCCATATTTTAAGTAAAAGTAATATGATAAAAATTGAAAGCATTACACTAATCAATAAAGAAGAGGTTATTTCCAGAAATAACCGTTGGACACCTAATGAAGCCCCACTAACCATTACGACCCAGGAAAAACGCTCTATCAGGTCATTAACCGGATCAAGAATCTGACCAGGAGCAAATGTTAGACCAACACCAGCTGGAGATAACGCGACTTCTGTTCCCTGTGCTACCGAAATAACACCATTTAAGCTCCTTGAAATAGCAAATACAATTAATGATCTTTCTACACCTGCCTCAGTATAGTCTTCAGCTAGCTCATCAAGCAGATTCGAATAAGACAGAAACACAATCAATATCAGGAATACCGTGAGTAAACTTTTATTTATAAAATTTTTATTCAAATCGATAGCTCTATGACAGAATCATCATCATTAGTTAATTAAAGTTAAATATTATTGCTGATCACACTCTGATCAGTATCATCGTTATAATAAATAAAACGTCATTTCCTGAGATTTTATTAAAACTGTTAACGCCAATTATGTGACGTTATCAATGTGTATAAACAGAGAAATGATTCATTTTTGACAAACACGTTACAAACTTAAACGCTACTAATATCGATTTGCCATAATTACCGACTCATATAGTACTATTTCACTTATTATGAAACTAGCCAGATTTTCTTTTATACATAAAAAAAGCCGCGTCTACTGAGGCGACTTTAAATATAATAACTAAAATATTTCAGTATTAATTTATACGATAATTCTGGTACTGGATTATTGCCTCTTCAACTTTATTGTTGAGATGCTGCATTGGCATTACCTTAATATAACCTGATTCATTGTGTTCATCGATTGCATCAGGGTGCACTCTGTACGTACCTTTTCTTATTCTAAACAGATACTTAGTGTGAGTTGGAGTATATTGTCCTGTTTCAATTACCGCTGCTGGTAAGAATGAATTTATATAGTCAGATTTAACGTCTTTAAAATATGATTTGAATTCTTTTAAGCTCACAATCACACCAAAGTCATCTACTTCACCAAGATCTCCACTGGATACTGCTTCCATAAAACGATTT
The DNA here is from genome assembly GCA_003349885.1 of endosymbiont of Galathealinum brachiosum. Taxonomy (NCBI): domain Bacteria; kingdom Pseudomonadati; phylum Pseudomonadota; class Gammaproteobacteria; species endosymbiont of Galathealinum brachiosum. The sequence continues at coordinate 129,804 of QFXC01000014.1, forward strand.
TTTAATGTCATTTGATTACACCGTTAATAGTTGTTTATAAAGTAACTCTAATATTAGAAATAACAGATACACTACTTTGCTGTATTATTTCTTCAAGAAATAACAAAGCAATAGTTAGGCCAATACTAATGGCTCTTTATTTGCGTGAGTTTGAGAATTAGATACGCTTCTCTGATCTTTATAAACTTTAAACTATCTCCACCCTTATCTGGGTGATAAACGGTTATAAGCTGTCTATAAGACTGCTGGATATCTTTCCAGCTTGCTGATGATTTTAACCCGAGAGCATGTAACGAGTCTAACCGTTTATCTTTTGCATCATGCCACTCATGATAGTTTGTATAAGAGTCCCAGAAACTACTCAGTAACTCATCTACACCCTGTTCATCTGTAAGGTGGTAATTATCCCAGTTAAGAAAATAGTCACTCAGCGCATCATCTGTTGTTGTATTAGAATCTTCAACTGATAAATCCTGAGCATTTATTTTCAATTCTGGAATGAGCTCAATTTTTAAAGATGATATAAAAAGACTAAAACCTGAACCAGATAAATCTTTTCTCAATTGGTATAAAGCATTCATTACAACAAAATTTTTTCGAAAAAGCTTCATTTCACTGGTTTCATCAGGCTCTGATTTATTTAGAGCAAAACCAAGTTGTTCTAATATTTGCATTAACTTATATAAGCTTAATACATCATCTGACTGCTTTAATTCATTTAAAATTGCTAATATTAATGGGTTTTCAGTCGACATCTGAGAGATTAAATACCTGATGACAAATTTCGTTATACGCGCTCGAGTCCCACTGGCCAAGCTGAATACCAAAAATTCTTGACGGTAATTGAGTATTTAAAGCCTGGTCTATGACTTTTCTGTCAACTTCAAAACGCCCATCACTCATTATCAATATATCCGCATTTTTCCATTGACTGCTTTTCCTTCTTTCAAGGGCTTTTACTAGAACATTATTAATATCGGTACCCCCATTAATAGAGACGTTAAGAAACTCAAGTATAGACTTCCAGCCATGATCTAAATTTAATTCTAACTGAATAACTTCTTCTGGCCCACTAAAACAGAAAAGATGACAATCTCTTTTTTCTAAACGTGAAACTCTCATTGCTTCAAGTGCTATAGCTTTAGCTAATATGGCTGGCCTGCCTTTCATAGACGCAGAAGTATCTACACAAAGAATCATGGGGCCTGCATGTTTAATCGATGTTTTACCCGGTATATTAATATTTATCGAATTTGTTTCTATATTAGGAATATGCTCTGATAACAAACCTTTTACGTGATAATTCAATAACTGACGTTCAGCACGTCTTACATGCCATAGCATTTTAAATCGACTATTACCTAACATTGAAAGCTCAGAAGACAGCATTTTAGAAATATCATCACCCCGAAAAACACCTGTAATACTATTTACAGCCTGATCATCAGGTAACGCATTATCCATCTTTCTATTCTCATCTGAATATTGATTAAACCCTCTTAAATCAGTCTCGTCATAATTCCCTGATTTATTCCTGCCTATTAATTTTATGATGGATTGCAATCTTTGTGATTTTTTAATGACACGATGAACATTCACAAGTTGTTTTAAATCAGCTTCAGAAGTTATACCTTTAGATAAATCCCAACCGAGACTACGTTGCAATGCAAAATCAACATTAATATCATTCATTGATTTATATAGTGCATTATTAACAATACCTGACTTTTCATTATTATATATGTCTTGAGTTAGACTTTTATAAGATTCATTCAGCGCACTATTATCACTTGTTATTTCATCCTCAACATCATCTAACCAGTTAAGCACACTAATCAGAATATCATTTGTATAAGATTCGTTATCAAGTGAGTGTTTCAACAATGTTTTGTCGGTTAATTTATTATGAAAAGCATCAACAAGATCAGACTCAATCCATTTCTCTAGAGACTCTTTAGTTACCTGCTTCCCATTAATGAGATTATTTCTTATCTCAACTATACCGGTTGCTCTTTTTTGTAAGCTATTAGACGTAGATCCATCTATCGTTGATCTGTATTGGTGTGTAATTAATCTTTTATAGATATACTCAGGTATCTGATCAAGAACACTTAAAGATTGAAACTCTACCTTTAACATAGCAGCTTTAATTTATAGTTATTTCTTTGTGTTTTTTCTTATTCAAAGATTCATTTATGATAAGAAGTGATTGAAGACGCTGATGATAATCAACAAGTTTTGGAACCATTAGATTAATTTCATCACTGGATTTTTTAATAAACCCTCCTGATAACCATAAATGATCATTTTCAACCGTGTTAATTTTATTCTGAATCTTGATGAAGTTATCACATTCATATTTAACGTTATTTATAATATCAGTAAGTTCAGACCTCTGATTAACTATATAATCTTCCGAAAAATAATAAAGCTCTGTTAAGGCTTCAAAATCAATTCTATTCACCAGTCTGTTTTGAGTATTGTTAATATAATTTTGTACATCTACCCAACGTCCTTCTATATGACTTTGTTTAAAATTATCATCAAAAAACAATTCCTCAAGCTCGTTTAAAGTATATCCGGCCCCATTATTAGTTCGATCATTTTTATCTGGTGGCGCTAAAAAAAGCACCTCATTATCTCTTTCAGCCAGGCTAACACGCTCATGCTGCGTAGTTATCTTACCTTCAGGTGTTTTATACAGATTTTCTCCGCTTGAATTTGTTTTTTGCGTATACCTGGATTTGTCTTCATCAAGCTTACTTTCCCAAACTAATACGAGCTTCTCTATTCTTTTGGTCTGGTTATATATATCTAATTTCAACATTTCTATAAACCAGTTATTTAAATCCTCAATTTGATCAGGATGATTCCACATAAGATGGGTCAACAACACACAATCCCATACATCAATAACATCTTTATTATTGGTAAAAGCACAAACCTGTAATATTTTTAGAGCTTTACGCCAACGACGATCTGAAATATAAATGGATTTATCTGATAAGTGATTGCGTAACTTTCGTAGTAATTCATGTGATTCAGCATTCAGTTTAATGCTGTTTGAATTTGATTGAATTTCATCTACATCTGAAACACTTAATTTTTCAAAATCAAATTGACTACTTTCAGAATCTGATGATATTTCTAACAAATCATTAAATCCGTCATTTGTGACTGGTACAACCTGATAACGAAACAAAAATCGATCGAATAGAGCATCTAAGCCCTCATCATCAGGCAACTCATTACTCGCTGCGATTACGCTTATCAATGGCACATTAACTCTTACATTGCCATTATCGAATTCTCGCTCGTTTAAAATCGTTAATAAGGAGTTAAGTATTGCACTATTAGCTTTAAATATTTCATCAATGAATGCCACACTGGCATCAGGAAGATAACCTGTTGTAAGACGATGATAACGATCATCCTCAAGCGCTTTAATAGATAATGGGCCAAAAAGCTCTTCGGGAACAGAAAAGCGAGTCAATAATCGTTCGAAATAGTTTATATCTGTAAAAACATTACATAACTTACGTGCCAATTCACTTTTTGCTGTTCCTGGTGGACCTAGAAGCAGTAAATGCTCTCCACTTAATGCGGCCAGTAAAGACAGACGAACAGGAACAGAGCGCTCTATTAATGTCGACTCGATATATGAAAAAATATTTTTTAATTTTGTTTTCATTTTTAAATATACGACGCCGAATTAAAGATAAAAGTATCGCTATTAATGCTCGCCCTTAGGCTTTCTAACACCAGCAAGACGATTACCCTGCTTCTGCGGACCACCTAATGGGAATATTTTATGTAAATATCGGGTATTTCCTTTTTCTTTTCCCCAAACTTTTTTAAAATGTTTAATCATGTCTCGTACAGGTGCCTGAACATTATTCTGTTCATAGTAATCACGTATATAATTTATAATTTCCCAATGCTCGTCAGTTAACTGAAGCTCTTCAAAATCTGCACGTACCTGCACAAATTCCTCAGACCACTGATCAAGATCTAACAGGTAACCCTCACCATCTAACAATATTTCTATCCCGTCAACCACGGTTGTCTGGGTTTGCATATTTGGGTAATAAATCTTTCCGGCCATAACAATTCCTATTTAAATTCTAAATAATATTTTAATGCGCATCGGCAATAATGCCGGCCTGCACGGTATTCGCTAAACCTGTTTCACGAGCATGCTCTTCAAAACCTTTATTTTTCCAGAAGAAGGCTCCTGGCATCGTTGTTGGTACTACCATCACATAAAACATTGCTCTACTAATTAAAGATGATGCCAGTACGCTTAATACCAGTAGCACCCAGAGCGCCATTATGATGGGTGATGGACTGGTTACAAACATTAAAGACGCAACCACTAATATGTTTGTAAATAACATAGCCAGCCTTAACAAATTCGTCTTACCAAATGTTGTAACCTGCTCGTAATAAGAAACAGCCCCTTCACGTCCCTTCACATTTAAATGTTTAGCGTGAAAATAATGACCTACAGCTTCTATCATCAAACCAATAAACATAAGGCCGGCTACTAACTGCAACAAACCAGATACTGACTGATTGCCATACAGTAAAACCGGTACAAAGAACAAACCTGTAATCAAAGAACCGAGTGAAATCATATTTCCATAAAAAGCAGTAAGAACCTGCCAGTGATTCCAGAAAGGGCGTGCCTCTATTCGATATATTTTATGCATAAAATATATCGCTATCGGACCGGAAACTGCTGCTGCATATGCAAAAAACACTGAAGCCTGCCCGACTATTTCATAACCACCCATTTCTGTATATACAAGCGAAGCCAGAAAGTGAGCACCCAGACTATTAAAGAAAACAGCTATGCCCGCTACTTCACGACTCACCGGAGAATATTTAAGATTATTAAATGCTCTATAAAAACGCAATGGTTTACCTAAATGCATTGTTGATAAGAATAAAGCAATCGCCTCTAAACCAAGCATGACAAATAACATTGGTAAATAAGCAGAAGAATTGACAATTTTCTGAATAGATTCAATCCCAGCAAGATTGCCAATAAACATCAGTAAAAATGCACCTATCACAGCTTGTGATACGAGTGTAAATATAACTAGAGGATCTTCACGTGAGCGTAATTTATCCAGATTCCAACTACGCTTAATACCTTTCTTTTTATCAACAACCGGTTCAAATACACCCGTATCTATATCTTTATGATACTTAACGGCCATACTATCAGTGCGGGTCATTTCATTAGGCATATCACGTGTCTGTTGAAATCGTATATTCGGATTTGTTATATCTGTACGAGGAAAGCCAGGTATTTCAACTTTTGCCTGCTCTCTCTTTTCAGGTGTATTTTCAATAACACCAAAATTCAATGCATTACCTAAGCATGCTGATACACAAGCCGGCTTCAAGCCAACTTCAAGACGATCAACACACATATTACATTTACTAACCTGTCCTTTTACCGGATCGAGCTGAGGTGCGTTGTAAGGACAAACCCAGGTACAATAACCACAACCAAAACAGATATCTGAATCCTGTAATACCGCACCATACTCAGCAAATTTTGTATACGCACGTGTTGGGCAACCTTTTAAACAAACCGGGTCATCACAATGATTACAGGCCATTGAAATATTCAGGCGTTTAAAATCAGGATAAGTTCCACCTTCAACATAACCTACAGACCTGAATGCAATATGCGCCGGGTTATCATTCTTTTCACTACAGGCTGCTTCACATGCATGGCAACCTATACAGTTATCTGCCGTAAAATGAAAGCCATGCTGTTTATAACGATTTGGATTTTCACCCACAGCCGAATTTAAATTAATATTCAGTGATTTTCCATGAAGCTCACTAGTATGATCAACCGTTTGAATAGGTTTACCATAACAGTTGGTTTCTTTCATGGTTTCGTCATTCAGAAATGCGTATTGGGGTTCGTCGTTTCTTACCTGGAACATAATTTTTCTTCAGTCTTTTTAATTCACATTGTCATTGCCGAAAGCATGTGTCGGAAATAACGTATTTTAGTTAATATTCTCGTGCTTCAACATTACGTTTAGCTGCTTCTACCTGATCAACCAGTTCAATACGAACTGCATTTTGTTTAAATGCAGGCTGACGTGAATGTGGATCCAATAAGCCAAGTGTTAAACGATTTACGCAATCATGAAAATGAAAGGGTATAAACACCATGTCCCTGGGAATTCTCTGCGTTAACTGAACCATTACAACCGCATCACCACGGCGTGAAACACAACGTACATATGACTGATGCTCGATACCCAGTTCAGCTGCTGAATCAGGATTCATCTCCATGTATGGAGTTGGTGAAAATTTATTCTGATTGCCTATCTTTCCTGTACGAGTACGCGTATGAAAATGCTCTACTACACGACCTGAATTTAACCAGAACGGATATTCTGTATCAGGACGCTCATTATTATCTACAAACGGCAACGGAATAATTTTGGCCTTACCATCGGGATACGGAAACTTTCCATCACTGTACAGTCGCTGAGCACCTTTCTCATCACCTTCACGACAGGGCCACTGTAACCCACGATTTTTTTCAATTTTTTCGTAACTCATTCCTGAAATATCTAAATTACGATCTTTACCTTTAGATAGCTCTTTCATTTCTTCAAACATGTCTTCCGCATTATCAGAAAACTTCATTTTTAATCCATTTTCAAAACGTTTGGCTAAATTACTGAATATCCATAAATCAGGTTTTGAGTCTGCATAAGGTTTAGAGACATTTGATACTCTGTTCACTCGACGCTCTGTATTGGTAAAGCATCCTTCTTTTTCTGCCCAGATTGCAGCTGGTAAATACATATGCGCATATTGAACAGTTTCAACATCTTCATAAGCGTCCTGAATAACAAGAAAATCAAGTTTCTCCAGTGTCTTACGAATACGTGCTGTATTAGGCATAGATGTCATGGGGTTAGTTGCAACCAGCCACAGACCTTTAATTTGACCTGTTTCAATTGCAGGAAAAATATCTGTTTGTGCCAGACCTCTTTGCTTGGGTAAAAACTCAGGATCAATTCCCCAGTAATCTGCAATTTCCTGACGGTGATCTGAGTTTTCTAATGCACGATAACCGGGTAAACCTGAACATGAAGACCACTCACGTGTCCCCATTGCATTACTTTGTCCGGTAATAGATAAACTTGTTCCACCCTCTTTACCGATGTTTCCAGTAATCAGGTTTAAATTATTAATACCCACTACGCCATCTGAACCATGTGTACTCTGGTTAATGCCCATCGTCCAGATAGACATCGCCTGACCTGCTTTTGCATAAAGACGAGCAACATGACGAATTGTATCTTCATCAATGCCACAAACTTTTGAAGCTGAAACCGGATCATATTCTTCTACAATGGCAGTAAACTCCTCCATACCATTTGTATTTTTTTCTATGTAATCCATATCAGCAAGATTTTCATTGATAATGACGTGCGCTAGAGAGTTTAACAACACAACATCTGTTCCGGGGTTAATTGCCAGATGCATATCCGCAAATTGAGCCAGCATGGTCACGCGCGGGTCAACTACAATTAGAGGAAACTTTCGCTTCTCCATTGCTTCTTTTAAACGCCAGTAAATAATCGGATGTTGTTCTGGAAGGTTAGAACCAAATGCAATTAAACAATCTGTTTTTTCAAAGTCTTCATAACAACCGGGAGGACCATCAGAACCGAAAGATCGTTTATAACCGGAAACAGCTGATGCCATACAAAGCGTTGTATTGCCATCATAGTTATTAGTGCCAATAGCACCACGTGTTAATTTCCCTAAGGTATAAAATTCTTCTGTAAGAATCTGACCAGTAGACACGACAGCAAATGCGTCACGACCATATTTTTCCTGAATTGTTTTAATTTTATCTGCCATGGTATCCAGAGCTGGATCCCATTCTGTTTCTCGATACTCATCAATCGTTGAATTACGCACAATTGGTTTTTTGCCACGACCTTCTGTTTTAAATAATTCGTGTTCAAAAATTCCTTTAATACAAAGCTTGCCACGATTTACATCCGCACCACCAACACCACGCGAAGAAACCGCCTGGCCATCACCATTAATTCCTACTTCAATAGAACAACCGGTTGAACAATATCCACAGGTTGTATACTTCCATTCAACTACACCTTTATCTGCAATTTTAATGGGATTTTTTTTGTTACGGCCGAATAACATGGGTGGGAGGCTCCGAATTTAAATGAACAATACCGTTAAATCGTTAGCCCATGCTATTAACAGGGCTAACTCCTATAAAATTTATATATTTTATGTAGGAGCAATCTTTAGATCACGATCGGCGTACAAATACTTATTTTACTTCAACGAAAATACTTCCGTTTTCAATTTTAGTAGCAAAATGTCCTGTACAACCTTCATCAGGACCTAATGCTTCACCATTAGTTAAATCAATTTTCCAGTTATGTAACGGACAAGTTACAGATTGACCGTGCACAATACCCTGAGATAACTTGCCCTGCTTATGAGGGCAGGAATCTGTTACAGCAAAAACTTCATCGTTGTTATTACGGAAAACAGCAATATCTACATCACCATTTTTAACAACACGGGCACCCAATACAGGTATATCTTCTACTGATCCTACTTCTATCCAATTTGACATAATTTTTACCTTTACTCTTTCAAGTAGTGTCGAATTAGAAAACTAATTCGACCTGTTTTTATTAACCGATTACTTTTAATGGAGTGAACTCATGCGCATCAACGCCTTTAGTTGAACGTTCAGTCCATGGATCTTCCTGAGATCGAGTAATTTCCTGTGAGAACTTAAATCTTTCAGCAAGTTCTTTACGTTTTTCAGCATCATCAACGATGCTTTCTTTAACGTAAGTAAAACCAACTCGTTCAATCCAGGGAGCAGTACGTTCCAGATAACGTGCTTCTTCACGATATATCTGACAGAAAGCTGCTGCGTACTCTAATACTTCTTCTTCAGTATCAACCCTGGTTAATAAATCAGTTACGCGTACATGAATACCGCCATTACCACCGATATGTAATTCGTAACCTGAATCAACACAAACCACACCGAAATCTTTAATCGTTGCTTCTGCACAGTTACGAGGACAACCAGATGCTGCCATCTTAAATTTATGAGGCATCCAGGAACCCCAGCTTAATTGCTCAAGCTTGATACCAATACCAGTTGAATCCTGCGTACCAAAACGACACCAGTCTTTACCAACACAGGTTTTAACTGTACGTAAAGCTTTACCATATGCATGACCTGAAACCAGGCCTTCATCATTTAAATCTTTCCAGATTAAAGGCAGCTCTTCTTTCTTAACACCGTATAAACCAATACGTTGACCACCGGTTACGTGAACCGTATCTAAATCAAATTTTTCAGCAACATTTGCAATCGCACGTAACTCTTTAGGTGTAGTCATACCACCCCACATACGTGGAATAACTGAGTAGGTACCATCTTTCTGAATGTTTGCGTGAGCACGCTCATTAATGAAGCGTGACTGGTAATCATCTTTCGATTCTTCAGGCCATGAACTTATTACATAATAGTTAACCGACATACGACAGGCCGCACAGCCATCATCATTTTTCCAGTTAAGCTTTTTGTAAACATCACTAATTGAAGTTAGTTTCTGTTTGCGAATCTGTTCACGCACATAATCATGAGTATGATCAGTACAACCACAAATTGGTTTAGCCTCAGGTGCTGCATAATCACCACCTAAGGTTGTTTCTAATATTTGTTCAACTAAACCGGTACATGAACCACAAGAAGAAGATGCTTTTGTATGAGCACGAACATCATCTAATGTGAATAAACCTTTAACCGTAATTGCGTTAACAACATCACCTTTAGTAACACCATTACAACCACAAATTTCAGCATCATCAGACATGTTAGCAACAACGTTACCACCGTGACCTGAATCTCCCAGGTGACCCTGCCCAAACATTAATGCATCACGAATATCAGTGATATTTGTACCTTCACGCATTAACTGGAAGTACCATGAACCATCAATCGTATCGCCATATAAAACTGCACCAAGAATTTTTTCATCTTTGATTACAATCTTTTTATAAACACCACGACTTGCATCACGTACTACTATATCTTCTGTTGTTTCATCACCGATGAAATCACCCGCAGAAAACAAATCAATACCCGTAACTTTTAATTTTGTAGAAGTGACTGTACCGGTGTAAATACCAATACCGTATTCAGCAAGATGGTTTGCACAAACCTTAGCCATTTCGAACAATGGAGCAACTAAACCATAAACCATGCCACGGTGCTCAATACACTCACCAATCGCATAAATTTTTGGGTCATAAGTTTGTAATGTATCGTTAACAACAATACCGCGTTCACAATGCAAACCAATTTGTTTAGCCAGTTCTATGTTAGGGCGAATACCCACTGCCATTACAATTAAATCTGTTTCAATTTCAGTGCCATCAGCAAAAACTATTTTCTCTACTTTGCCATCACCCTGAATTTCAGAAGTAGAAGTTTTCATTCTAAACTTCATACCCTGCTCTTCTAATGAGTTCTTTAACATCTCACCAGAAATATCATCCATCTGGCGTTCCATTAACCAGTCCATTAAATGAATAACAGTTACATCCATACCCTGCTTCATTAAACCGTTTGCCGCTTCTAAACCTAAAAGACCACCACCAATGACAACAGCACGTTTTTTAGATTTAGACACATCAATCATCGTGTCTACATCTTTTATGTCACGGAAGCCGATAACACCGGGAAGATCATGACCGGGAACAGGAATAATAAATGGATCTGAACCGGTTGAAATCAATAAACGATCATACTCAACCGTTGTGCCATCATCAGCAGTAACCGTACAGGCTTTACGGTCTACATCAGTAACCTTCACACCTTTATGTAAAGTGATGTTGTTTTCTTCATACCATGGCAAATCATTCAACATGATTTCATCAATTTCTTTTTCCCCACATAAAACAGGAGATAAAAGGATACGGTTATAATTTCCGTAAGGCTCCGCACCAAATACAGTTATCTCATATTTGTCTGGTGCAATTTCCAGCAGTTCTTCAACGGTACGCATACCCGCCATACCATTACCAATAACGACTAGTTTTTCTTTCATGTGCTGACTCCATAGATGGGGCAAATTTGTAATTGCTTGTGATAATGCACATTACATGCCAAATTCACCATTAGACGTTTAACCTATTGTTTTATATAGATTATGTATAATTTACTTCATTAACATTAACATTCAATAGGCCATATGCGCACCAAGTTAGTGCGTCGCACCTGCATGTGACATATAATTAAGCACTAATATTGTACTCGGTATTAAAAACATAAGCTCTAAAGCGCTTAACATATGAACAATAAAAGACTTGCACCAAAAAAATGCCAAACGATTAAGGCGTAAAATAAAACCCTTATATTTTGCACCTTTAATGTGCAAATCTCAGCTTATAATATCCTTTAAATTCACTATCTATTTGAATTTATTAGCAAAATTATAACTGGTATTAACATTGCTTAAACAACAACAAATTAAAACTTTCAGGACAATTTGCAAATGAGCGCTTCTAACGGCATCAAGATATTATCATTCAGCGGCAATACACGGATATTACACTTATCATGGATTGCATTTTTTATTACGTTTGTAATCTGGTTCAACCACGCCCCACTACTGGCTGCAATGCGAGAAACAATGGGACTGACCGACCAGCAGATTAAAACCCTGTTAATACTAAACGTCGCATTAACCATACCCGCACGAATAATTATTGGAATGCTTGTCGACAGCTTTGGGCCGAAACGTATTTATTCCTTCCTGTTAATGGTATCCGCCCTGCTCTGTTTTGGTTTTGCTGCAGCTCAAAATTTTGAACAACTGGCTATTATGCGTTTCTTACTCGGTTTTTCCGGTGCGGGTTTTGTAATTGGTATTCGTATGATTTCTGAATGGTACCCGGCTCGTCAGGCTGGTATTGCTCAGGGCATATATGGTGGCTGGGGCAACTTTGGCTCGGCCGGTGCAGCTATAAGCCTTCCAACCATTGCATTATTATTCGGCGGTGATGATGGATGGCGTTATGCTGTTGCCAGCACAGGCGTTCTGGCGTTTGTATATTCATTTATCTACTACTTCAGTACACACGATACACCCAAAGGCTCCACCTACTTTAAACCGAAAAAAAGTGGTGCACTGGAGATTTCAAGTAAAAAAGATTTCGTTTTATATCTGATAATGAATATCCCCATGTATGCAGCACTTGCTGTTCTTACCTGGAAATTAAGCCCATCTAATATCAATATGCTGGAAGCCGGTGTAACAAATACTATTTACATCATATTAGCCTCTCTATACCTGTTTCAGGCATTTCGTATGTATCAGGTAAACGCACATGTATTTAAAACCGAAGTACCAGAAATTGAGCGTTATGAGTTTAGTCAGGTAGCCGTGCTTAACCTTGCTTATATGGTTACCTTTGGTTCCGAACTCGCTATTATTTCAATGTTGCCTTTGTTCTTTATGGATACATTTAATCTATCACCAGCAGGTGCCGGTCTGGTTGCTTCCATATTTGCAGGTCTTAATCTAATTATGCGTCCTGCAGGCGGCTGGATTTCAGACAAGTTTGGCCGTAAACGCAGTCTGGTTGTCATTATGTTTGGCCTGATACTCGGTTATGCAATGATGAGCCAGATAGATGCAAGCTGGTCTTTACCAATGGCTATTGTCGTCACTATTTTCTGCTCACTATTCGTTAATGCAGGTAATGGTGCTGTATTTGCAGTTGTTCCATTAATCAAACGTCGCCTTACCGGGCAAATAGCCGGTATGACAGGTGCTTACGGTAATGTAGGTGGTGTAACCTTTCTGACTGTACTGTCATTTGTATCTTCCGAAATATTCTTTCTAGTTATTGGAGGAGCAGCTATCTTTGTTTTCCTTGCAACTGTATTAATACTGAAAGAGCCCTCTAACAAAATGACAGAAGTACTACCGGATGGAACAGTTCAGGTAATTGAGACTTAAAGGCATGCTGTTTACGGGGCATCTCCATCGGGGATAGTCCGCTGCTTTTTAGCGCTCTGTCTCCTTATTGATTCCATAGAAATCATACGGTGCCGTTTATCACACTGCCAGGCTGAGCGAAATCATCACAGGGATCAGAGCCGTAAAAACCGGCTCTGATCCCGAGCAAATGAACCTGCATAAACAATAAAATCCCAGTAATATACAATCTTAACGAGACAACAAAAATAACAGCATGACCAACCAACTAAAAATAAATGTAGCCCAAAGCTCGGATGCAGGCATAAAAGACCATAATGAAGACTCTTATGGCATTGTCACTCCTGAGGGCCAACTGCTTGAAAACAAGGGCATTAGTGCAATTGTTGCAGATGGCATGGGTAGCTGCGCCTTTCCCAAAGAAGCGTCTGAATATGTTGTAAAAGGTTTTTTTAGTGATTACTACAGCACACCCGAGAGCTGGACGGTTAAAACATCAGGCGCAAAAGTGCTTACTGCTTTAAATAGCTGGCTCTATGGCAAAAGCACCGATGAACATGCAAAAGCCTATGTATCTACGTTTTCTGCTTTGGTCATCAAATCAACTACTGCACATATCTTACATATTGGCGATAGCCGTATTTACCGTCTTCGTGATGGCAATATCGAACAACTCACAAATGATCATCGAATCTGGATTACCAAAGAAAAAAATTACCTGAGCCGCGCAATGGGTGTAGACCTACACCTTGATATCGACTACAAAACGGTTGATCTTGAAGTTGATGATGTATTTGTAATGACAACAGATGGTATTCACGACTACATGCAGGACCAGCAAATTAAAGACGTTGTTAGCCAGTCTGCAAATATGAATGTATTAGCCGATAAAGTAATTAGCACAGCTCTTTCCCAGGGCAGCCATGACAATGTCACCTGTCAGATCATCCATATTGAACAGCTACCAAATCAGCAGGCCAACGAAGTTATAAATGACCTGATACGCCTGCCGTTTCCACCCGACCTGTCACCCGGTATGATCATAGATGGCTATAAAGTCATTAAAGACTTTCATTCCAGCTCAACTTCCCAACTTTATCTGGTAGAAGATACGGAAACAGAGAAAACAATGCTGATGAAAACACCATCAGTTAACTATGATGACGACCCATCTTATATTGATCGTTTTCACATGGAAGAATGGGCGGGTAAGCGGGTTTATAACCCGAATGTAATGATCACTTACGAACAGAAACGCAAACGAAGTTGTCAGTATTTTTTAATAGAGCATGTTGAAGGCATTACATTAGCCGAATGGATTACGCAAAACCCGAACCCGGATATTAAACAGGTTACAAAAATCATTGACCAGTTAATTCATGGGTTACGTGGACTGCATCGCCTTGAAATGTTACATCGCGATCTCAAACCAGATAATATAATGATCAAGGAAGATGGAAGCATAAAGATAATAGATCTGGGCGCTGTTAAAGTCGCTGGTATTCAGGAGATTTCTTCACCTGTTGAGCGCCTTGAACTACTCGGCACAAAAAACTACACCGCACCAGAATACCTGATGGGCGTAGCCGGGTCTAACAAATCAGACCTGTTTTCACTGGGTGTTATCGCATACGAAATACTCACGGGAAAACTTCCCTATGGAGATCAGTCAGATAAAAACATCGACTGGCGATCTATAAGCAAAATCAGATATACCTCCTCCCTGAAACACAATCCCATGATTCCATTATGGCTTGATGGCGCCATTGAGAAAGCAGTACGTATTGACCACAGATTACGCTATGACAGCTTCTCAGAATTTTATCACGACCTGACACACCCTAATGAGTCATTTATGAAACACAGCCTTCCTCTGGCTGAAAAAGACCCGTTAATATTCTGGCGTTCTATTTCTGTTATTCTATTAATTAGCAATTTGATTCTGCTTTACTTATTTATAAAATAAAAAAACACATAAATTCAAGCACATATAGAATATTGTACTAAACTAAAATATAACTTTATGATTACTGTGTGTTTAATGTGCCTCAAGAAAACAGAACCGCTACAAACGTAATCGATTTTAGAAGAGAACTTAAGGACAGAGAATCTGAAATTGAATTACTACAGGATACTTTTCGACTTGTAGCAAGCGAACTTAATCTCGAAAAAGTATTTGATACTGTCGCAAAACGTGCAATCCACCTGGTTCGCGCTGAGACATTATTAATCCCCATTCTCGACAATAACAATGAAACTTACACCTATCGTGCTGGTGCAGGAAAAAATACCGAAGAAATAGTGGGCGAAGCACTGCCTCTTGATTTTGGCGTATGTGGCTGGGTATGGAAAAATAAAAAACCCTGGTGGCGCGGCATGCTTGATGAACTTGATGAAAAAGAAAGAAACCAGTGGGAAAAGGAAGCAGGCACGTTAATACTTGTGCCTTTACAGGGTAGAAGACATTTTCTTGGTGGTATTGCAGCCATCAATAAACAGGACGGGCTTGAATTTACACAACGTGACCTGAACATGTTATCCATGTTTGCAGGAATTGTAAGCATAGCAATCGAAAATGCACTAGCTGTAAAAGAGCTTGAAGAAACACACCAGGCATTAATCACACATCAACACAGACTGGAAAGACTCAATAAACAATATTCTGAATCGAATAAAAAAGTAGAGCAGTTATCACTGTACGACCCATTAACCGGCTTGCCAAATCGCACACTTTTAAGAGACCGGATAAACAGGCAGTTATCTCTGTCCACTAGTGAAAATGATGTTACAAGTGTGTTATTAATAGACATTAACAACTTTAAATCCATTAATGATGCATTAGGCCATGATAAAGGTGACCAGATACTCATTGAATTTTGCAAACGTATAAAAAAACACCTTAGACTTAATGAAACGCTAGGCCGTCTGGGCAGTGATGAATTCATTCTCCTGCTACCCTATACTTCACATAAAAAAACAGTAAATCGCACCAATAAAATATTAAAGGAAATGGAATCTCCTTATATTATTGACAATAAAGACTTCAACGTAGATGCCAGTATTGGAATAAGTTCTTTTCCTGAACATGGTGAAGACAGAAAAACTTTATTAAGGCATGCCGATATTGCTTTAAATATCGCAAAAGAAAGACATAGTAAATATCATATTTTTAATGATCAGGAAGATGAAGCAGATGAAAGCCAGATAAACCTCTCTGTTGATCTAAACAACGCCTTTAAAGAAAAACAGTTTGAACTATATTATCAACCAAAAATTGATATTAAATCTAACACAATAATGTCCGCTGAAGCCCTTGGCAGATGGACACACCCTGAAAGAGGTTTCATATCTCCAGTTGTATTCATTGAAGCACTGGAACAATATAATTTAATTGATAAATACACCTATGACGCAATTGAGTGCGCTGCTGAAAGCATTAACCAGTGGAGCAAAGATGGGCATAATTTAAAAATTGCTATTAATATTTCAACTCAGACATTAATGGATCCGGACTTTGTTAATCAGGTCAGGAATAGAATTAGCGATTTTTCCATTAGCCGACGATTAATATTTGAAATAACAGAAAGTCTTTTCTTATCTGATCACGATTATATATTTGACACCCTCACCCGTTTACGCTCAATGGGAATAGAATTATCAATTGATGACTTTGGAACAGGTTACTCTTCACTAAGCCGTTTAAAACGATTACCCGTAAATGAATTAAAAATCGATCAGTCTTTTATCAGAGATATGATTGATAATTTTGATGATCAGATAATCGTAAAATCAATTATAGATCTAGCACACAACCTTGGCTTGTCGGTTGTTGCAGAAGGCGTAGAAACTCAGGAAATATTAGATCACCTGAATAAACTTGGCTGCGATATTGCGCAGGGTTATTTAATTGCTAAACCTATGCCAGCTAAAGAATTTGAAAAATTCATTAAAAACTATAAATAATAATTTTATTTTATAAAATAACTTATAACCCATATGAATGATTTAAATATTACAGTTTCTCTGTATTATAGGAGAGCTTTGAAATGTGCGAATAAAACAAATTCTTTACGTACTTTCACTATACGGAACTAATCAGATTCCGAACAGATGACAAAATTCACTAAAAATACTTTATTAATCTAACAGGATTATTTATTACTATGCATTATTTTTTTAACCTGAACAAATACATAACACTATTTATTTTAAGTATTCTGTTTACCTCCCCCGCTCATGCAGTTATAGACCTCCAGTCATCAAGTGATACCTGGGCTGAAGTTCTAGTTGGTAATAATTTTGATCCTGGCCAGGATACGCAGGCAGTTGCCGCGGTAGATTTAACCGGTTTTGGTACCACTCCCCTGTTTTACATGAAGTATGACGATAGTGGAACTCCAGCAGACACATCTGATGATGAAGTCGCCTTTCGTTTTCGCGCAGATCATGCCGTTGATAATAAGGGTGAGTTTGACGGTTATATCTGGATTGGTCTGGATGTAGACAGTGATAATGACATAGATGCTTTTATGATGTTAGTAGGTAAAAGCGGGGTTTATAATGTCGATGTATATGATGCAGGAAATGGCACAAACACGTCACCCAGCACAACCGATATTAATTCTGCTTCTATTACGCCTGTCACAGCAGGCTTTACTTTTGACCATAACCTAATCACAACAATCGATGCGACAGGCACTGCAGATCTTGATGGCGATACAGAACTGGACTACCTGATAAGTTATAAAGTGAATTTCGATGCACTTGCTACCGCTCTTAACGCATTAACATTAACTGGCTCTAACCCTTCAGCTACAATCTCTACACTCAATTCAAATGCAGGCATGACAGTCGACACTGCGTTTCAACTTGTTGTTGCAAGCGCACAAAACGCAAACACACTTAATGGAGATATCGGCGGTTACGATGATAAAGCCGATGATCTAACCGTTTCTTTTGCAAGCAAAGGCGCTTTCTCCAGTGGTTTAAGTTTCTCAAATCCGGAACCCGCTATTGCCGATTTAACTACCAGCCTGATCACAGCAAGTATTTTATCAATAGAAGCCAATGGCTCTTCAACATCCACTATTACGGTACAGTTAAAAGATGAAAATGGTATTAATCTGACATTAGGTGGCGATACAGTTACATTAAGCACAACACTCGGTTCACTTGACACCGTTAGTGATAATAATAATGGAACATATAGCGCGATATTAACAAGCTCTACAACAAGTGGCTTAGCTACAATTACCGGAACGATAAATACCAACAATCTTACCGATACTGCATCTGTTACATATACACCAGGTGCGGCAACTACCACTACAAGTACAGTTTCTGCCAGTAGTGCATCCATTACAGCCGATGGTACATCTACATCAACAATCACTGTTCAACTTATAGATACAAACGGAAACAACCTTAATAACGGTGGTGACGCAGTAACGCTTTCAACAACATTAGGCTCACTAGGTTTAGTTACTGATTTAAATAATGGTACATATCGCGCTGTACTTACAAGTGGTACAACAACCGGAACAGCGATTATTACCGGCACATTAAACACTCAGGATATTGATGATAATGCCTCTGTTATCTTTAACGCTGATATTGTCTCGCAAAATACCAGTATAATTTCTGTTAGTAATAACACTATAGCTGCAAATGGTATTTCAACTTCTATCGTAACCGTACAACTTAAAGATAGTAACGGCAATAATCTCAGCACTGGTGGTGACACTGTAGAATTAAATACAACGCTAGGCACATTAAGTTCAGTAACAGATGAGCTAGATGGTAGCTATACAGCAACATTAACCAGCTCTATCATTGCAGGTACAGCAACGATTACCGGATTAGTAAATAGTAATTCTATTACAGATAATGCCACCGTATCTTTTTTTGTTAGTGCTGCATCAGCAACAACTAGCCTGATTACTGCTAGCATTTTATCTATTAATGCTGATGGAACATCAACATCATTAATAACCGTTCAGCTTAAGGACATTAACGGAAACAACCTAAGCAGTGGCGGCGATACAGTCGTACTTGATACAACTCTCGGTAATCTTAGCGCTGTAACTGATAAATTAAATGGCACCTATGAAGTAACGTTAACCAGCGCCACTACGGTAGGAACTGCGACGATTACAGGTACTTTAAATGGCGCCTCAATTACAGATGATGCAACGGTTGCTTTTACAGTTGGTTCAGCCGTAATAACAACCAGTGTAATTTCTGCTAGCATTAATTCAATATCGGCAGATGGAACAAGCACTTCAATCATTACCGTACAGTTAAAAGATGCTAACGGCAATGTACTTAGCAGCGGTGGTGATTCTGTTTTACTAAATACCACATTGGGCAGCTTAGGGTTAGTAACAGACCAATTAGATGGTACATATCGCGCCACTTTAACCAGTGGTACTACAGCTGGAAGCGCAACAATTACAGGCACATTAAATGGAAATGCCATTAGTAATAATGCCAGTGTAGTTTTCATTTCAATACTGGATACAGACGGTGACGGAATTATTGATGACATAGATATTGATGATGACAACGATGGCATACCAGACTCGCTCGAAGGTGATGGAATAACCGACAGTGATGGTGACGGTATAGTTGATAGCCTTGATCTTGATAGTGACAACGATGGTATAACTGATTTAATGGAGTCAGGTATAACAAACCCTGAGTCACTCGATACAGATAACAATGGTCAAATCGATACTGACAACCCTGTCGGCACTAACGGATTAGCTGATATTATTGAAACCACAATAGACTCAGGCATTGTTAATTACAATAATGGTAACACCATAGATACTGATGGGGATGGTGTTGAAGATTTCCGCGACCTTGATAGTGATAACGATGGCATACCTGATGTTACGGAAGCAGGTGGAAACGATTCTGATAACAATGGAATTATTGGCACAGGCACACCTGTTGTAGACAGTAATGGACTTCCATCAGCTTTAATTACCTCACCTACAGATACTGATGGTGATGGCATTCCTGATCACCTGCAACTCGATTCTGATGGCGATGGCATCTCTGACCTGATCGAAGGCGGTGGCACCGACAGCAATGATGATGGAAAGGTCGACGGTTTTACTGACAATAACGGTGATGGTTTTGATGATGGAACGTTAAATACCCCTCTCCCACTTACCGATACTGATGGAGATGGAACCCCGGACTATCAGGACAATGATGACGTTGATAACGATGGCATAACTGATAGCATTGATCTTGATGATGATAACGACGGTATTCCAGACAGCCTTGAAGGCAACGGCCTAGTTGATACAGATGGAGACGGAGTTGTTGATAGCCGTGATTTAGACAGTGATAATGATGGCTTATTTGATCTTGTTGAGTCAGGAATTACAGACCCGTCATCACTGGATAGTGATAACAATGGCCAGATCGATAGCTCAAATGATGTGGGTAGTAACGGAATTGCAGATGTAATTGAAACATCCCCGGATAGCGGAACCATTAATTACAATAACGGCTCAATCATTGATACCGATAACGATGGTATTGAAGATTTCCGTGATCTTGATAGTGATAATGATGGTATTACAGATGTTATTGAAAGCGGTGGTAGTGATGATGACAATGATGGAATTATTGGTACGGGAACACCAACTGTTAATAACAACGGCCTTGCGACTGGTAGTGGTTTAACTGAGAAAGATACAGATAAAGATGGCATACCTGACCAACTGGATCTGGATTCTGACGCTGATGGAAAATTTGACCTGCTTGAATCAGGTAATAATGACATCGATTCAGATGGTCTGGTAGATAACTTCACTGACCTTGATGGAAATGGTTTCGATGACTCACTGACATTGCAGGCAACAGTTCTAACCGATACAGATAATGATGGCACGCCTGATTATCTTGATACAACAGACGACGCGAGCGGCACAATTCGTACAGGTGTAGATGGAATTGGTCCACTTAATCCAGTATTAATTTTGTTATTAATGCCTGTCGTTTTAATCAGCCGGTATTTTTCTAAAACTATATTATTATCGCTATTAATCACGCTACCTTTAACAGGCAATGCTGAAAGCAATAATGAAAGTGATAAAGATAAATATCAACGAGGTGTTTATATTGGCGCAGGTATTGGTCAGTCTTTAATGGCTCCAGAAACTGATGGCACTATTTACTCTATAGATGATGATGAAGATTTTTCATATAAAATTTATGCCGGTATGGATCTGACAGAACACTTTAGTGCCGAGATTAGTTTTGCCGATTTAGGCACAACCACCCTTCAACCAACGGGTGAGATTGATTATGAAACCATCTCATTCAGTGCTCTATATTATTTTTATGATCAGGATGAAAATGATCATCTAGGCTGGGCCGGTTACATTAAAGCAGGTCTGGGTACAATTAATAACAGTGCCAACGTACCCTATGATAAAGAAAATTCCGTACAGATATCAATGGGTGCCGGTATAGAATACGGTTGGGATAATGGTCTGGCTGCTCGTCTTGATCTTGAAAGCTTTGATGATGACGCATCCTTATTAACTGTAGGTCTGCTATATCGTTTTGGTAAGAAACAGAAGAAGCCACAACCAGAACCCAAACCCGAACAAATCAAAGAACCAGTGGACACAGACAAAGACGGCATCATTGATGAGCAGGACGAATGCCCGAACACAATTGCCGATAGAAAGGTAGATTCTAAAGGCTGCGAACTTGATACAGATAAAGATGGCGTATTAGACAGTCAGGATCAATGCCCGGAATCACCAGAAGGCGTGAAGATCGATGAAAAAGGCTGCAATAATGACAAAGATAATGACGGTGTACTAAATGAAACAGATGCCTGCCCTGACACTGTAAAAGACGCTTCTGTTAATACACAGGGTTGCGCTATTTTTGAGACAAAAATAGATGGCATCAATTTCAAAGTACGCTCTTCCGACTTAACTGATGACTCTAAATCAATATTAGATGTTGCCGCTGAAGCTTTACTAAAAGCAGCCAGTGTTCGCATAGAAATTCAGGCGCATACGGATAGCCGTGGTAAAGAATCTGCTAACCAGAAACTGTCGGATGCACGGGCAAAAAGTGTAGCTGATTATTTAGAATCAAAAGGTATTAATAGCGAACGAATGGAGTCGAAAGGTTATGGTGAAACACAACCTACAGCAAGCAATGACACTGAAGAAGGTCGCGCCGAAAACAGAAGAGTTGAATTTCGTGTACTGGATAGCGAATAACGAACTGCGTTAGATATAATCTGTTCTCACACATCTGTGTGGGAACAAATCTAAAATAAAATATTTTATTAAAACTATCAGATAAAACTTAAGTAAATATACCTTTAATTACACCTACTTAACTATGCTCCCGACTGACATTAATAACATTCTGTAACTGATTAATTTTATCCATTACCCTTCCCAGTTGGTCTAAGTCACAAATCTCAGCAGTAATTGTCATATCAGCCGTTTGCTCATCTTTATTCGAGAACGTATTAACACCGACAACATCTACTTTTTCATCTGTTAATACCTTGCTTACATCACTTAACAAACCCTGGCGATCAAACGCTTCGACATGTATGGAAACGGTATAGGTTTTATTTATATCATCCCCCCAGTCGGCCTCAATCAGGCGATCACGTTTATCATTTTCCAGATTAATAATATTAACGCAATCTTTTCTATGAACAGCGACTCCTTTGCCACGGGTAATAAAACCAATTATCTGATCACCCGGCACAGGTTTACAACAATTTGATATTGTTGTTAATAGATTATCCACTCCACGAATACGAACTTCATCACTATTTAATGGTTTTTTCGATGTTTTCGTTTGTTTGGCTAATAACGGTATACTCTTTTCTTTATCAGAAAATACATCATGCAAAGCATTAGCTAATTGCCCGGGAGTGATATCTCCTCGACCAATCGCAGCATAAAAATCTTCTGCAGAATCCTGTTTGTAATGGTCTAGTATTTTTTGCAATGATGATTTAACTAAACCCAGACGATTTAATTCACGTTCATAACAGACTTTTCCGTCAATTATATTGAGTTCATAATCCTGATGTTTAAACCAGCTTTTAACTTTTGCACGGGCACGTTTAGTTTTTAAATACCCCAGAGTCGGATTCATCCAGTCACGACTTGGAGCGGCTTTATTACTGGTTAATACTTCTACCTGCTCACCATTCTTTAATTCATAAGTTAACTGAACAATACGCCCGTTGACTTTCGCCCCACGACAACGGTGACCAATTTCTGTATGAACTATATAGGCAAAATCTAAAGGCGTTGCACCATGTGGCAAATCCAGAACTTTTCCTCTGGGGGTTAAAATAAAAACACGATCAGGAAATAATTCCGTATGAAAACTATCAATTAATTCTTCATCTTTTGTTTCGTTCGGGTCGAGTAATTTCCTTAATGATGCTATGCCTTTTTCAAGACTATCATCACTCTCACTTCCTTCCTTATACCGCCAGTGCGCAGCAACACCGAACTCTGCAAATTCGTGCATTTCACGTGTACGAATCTGTATTTCTAACGGTTTACCATCAGGACCAAAAACGGCAGTATGAAGCGAGCGGTAACCATTTTCTTTTGGGTTAGCAATATAATCATCGAACTCCTGAGCTATATGGTGCCAGCGCCCATGAACTAGACCAAGTACCGCATAACAATCTGCAACCGCCTCTACAGTAATTCTTACCGCTCGAACATCAAATAGTTCTGTAAACTCTTTCTGTTTGGCGGTCATTTTTTTCCAGATACTATAAATGTGTTTGGGGCGACCGTAAATTTCAGCCTTAACATCATTCGCATCCAGCATACTGGTTATATCGTTTACAGCATCCTTAATATAATTTTCACGCTCATCTCTACGATCTTCTAGCAATCTTGCAATACGTTTATATGTGAACGGCTCAAGAAAGCGAAACGAAAGATCTTCCATTTCCCATTTAAGCTGCCCCAGCCCAAGACGATTTGCAAGTGGCGTAAAAATATCCAGTGTTTCTCTGGCAATTACCTGACGTTGAGCTGTGTCCTGACCTGCCAACATTCTTAACCGTTGAACACGATAAGCGATTTTTATTAACATAACCCGAACATCATCAACCATCGATAATAACATTCGCCTTAAACGCTCTATCTGTTCAGGTGAATTATCACCCATGTTTTCTATATGAAACTCATGCAACCAACGAACTTTTTTTACCAGATGATAAATCTCTTCACCATACTCTTTAATTACACTCTCAATAAATTCGTCCTGATTTAAACGGAAATCACCCAGCAGAGTAACGAGTAAAGTCGTACTATCGACACTTAAATCAGCCAGAATTAAAGCAACTTCAAGACCATTGGGCAGTATTTGTTCAGAGGGCGGCAGGTTCCAGACAAGTTTACAGGCACGAGTCAGTTTCTGATCACTGCCACAGTGGGCAGTTAATTTATGAAGATACTCATCAAATGTATACTGACGAGTAATATCCTGTCTTGAATGGGTAGTTTGCATAGACTATTTATATGAAATACTTTCATCCATGAAAAGAGATTTAATCCTTTGTAAGATTAATGTGACGTAAAATTACTGACAGTTCTCACAGTATCCATAAATAATTAAGCTGTGTTCTGATATTTGAAAATTATTATCTTTGGCTATCTGGTTCTGATGCTGTTCAATTACATCATCCATAAACTCAACAACTTTACCGCAACTGGTACAAACCAGATGGTCATGATGCTCACCATGATTTAACTCAAATACCGCTTGACCACCCTCAAAGTGATGACGCGTAACAAGACCTGCACCTTCAAATTGAGTTAAAACACGATAGACCGTTGCCAGCCCAATTTCTTCATCCTGCTTGAGTAATGATTTGTAAATATCTTCAGCACTTTGGTGACGCAGATTTCCCGACTCCAGCAATTCAAGTATTTTCATTCGTGGCAGGGTAATTTTAAGCCCTGCTTTTTTTAAATCAGCTGTTTCCAAATCAAACTCCTGCTGTTTTTTGAGTGGGATATAGTTTAAGATTCTACGCTTCATTATACGCGAATCTAGATACGTATCATTAATATATGCAAAAGAAACTCATTATTATTAGCATTATAAGTGCCGCTCTGTTTTTTACATCGGCTTGCGACCCCCACCGAATAGACATACAACAGGGAAATAAGGTCACGCCTGAGAACTTTGCCAAACTGAAAAATGGTATGAGTCGGAACCAGGTTGTCTTTGTACTAGGTTCCCCACTACTAAAAGACCCGTTCCATCAGGATCGCTGGGATTACATCTTTTATCTCAAACCAGGGAATAAAGACGTAAAACAATCACGTTTAACCTTACATTTTGATGGTGATACGTTGATTCGAATTGACGATAGTGCGTATACACCGGGAGTTCATGGAGATAAGGTAAAAGTAGAATCCCTGAATCCAGATGATTTACCACCCGAAGTAAATTAAGCCTGCTAAATAAGTTCGATGAGATTTACTGGCGATAGTGACTGATTGCTCTTTGCCACTATAAATGAAAGGGTTTATTTATCACCACCGCCTTTCTTCATTTTCTTTCCATCTGCTTCTCGTTTACGCCGAACCTCTTTAGGGTCAGCAATTAACGGACGATATATTTCAACTCGGTCACCGGCTCTCAATGCTGCAGTTTTCTTACCCAGCTTGCCAAAAACACCTATTTTATTAACTTTAAGATCAATCTCGGGATATATCATTAGAATTCCGGACTGATCAACTGCCTGTTCCAGTGTCGTACCCTCATCAACCATCAATTCTAAAATTTGTTGATTGTTTTCCAGAGCATAAGCAACTTCTACTTTAATTTGAGTTATCTGGTTAATTGTTTCAGATTCGCTCACCGTACACCTCTACTGCTCGTTTACAAAAAGCATCAACCATTGAATTACCTATCTGATTAAACACCGGGCCTACCGCAAACGCGATAAGTTTGCTCTCAAATTCAAATTCCAGGTCCAAAGAAATTTTACTAGCACTTTTATCCTTAAGTGCATCAAATCGCCAGTATCCCTGCAAGTGCTTGAATGGACCTTTTAAAAGTCGCATTTCAATTATCTTGTCTTTTTGCAGGCGATTTAATGTAGTAAATGATTTATTAAGTGCACCACGGGCAATTTCTATACTCGCCTGAACTTCATTATCATCTCTGGATAAAACATCTGTTGAACGACACCAGGGCAAAAACTCTGCATAAGATTCAATGTCATCAACCAGTGCAAACATTTCTTCTACAGAATACGGAACTAGCGCATTACGGGATATTAACGTCACTCTTAAACCTGTTTATTTAATCACACCGACTACATTTAAAAACACAACCATAACCGCTATGGGTGCTACAACCCGAACCAGGTTAATCCAGACAGTATAACCTTTTTCCGTTGTATTTAACTCTTTCTTACTAGACTGAGGTTTCATTAACCAGCCAGCAAATATTGCGATAAATAGCCCTCCGACAGGCAGCATAATATTTGCAGTCAGGCCATCGAGCGTATCGAAGAAGGTTTTATTTTCAAATAAGGTTTCCCCAAATACAACCAGAGACCAGGTTTTATCCGCCCACAGGTTAAAGGATAATAAACTACCAATACCTGTAAACCAGACGGCCAGGCCACACCAGACAGAGGCAGAAACCCGTGTCATACCTCTATTTTCAACCAGCCATGCAACCGCTGGCTCTATCAGAGAAATAGAAGAACTCCAGGCAGCAAAAACCAGTAAAACAAAGAATAATGTACCAATTAAAACCCCTGCCTCCATCTGACCAAAAGCAATAGGCAGGGTCTGAAAAATCAAACCGGGACCAGCACCTGGCTCAAGATTATTAGCAAACACTATCGGAAATATAATCATGCCAGCAACCAGGGCAACTGCTGTATCTGCAACGGCTATCATGAAGGTAGCTTTAGCTATCGACGTCTCTTTAGGCAGATATGACCCATAAACCATGATCGCCCCCATACCAAGACTCAGGGTAAAAAAAGCATGCCCCATCGCAACAAGTACAGAGCCAGGGGTAAGTTTGCTAAAATCAGGAGAGAACATAAATTCCAGCCCCTGCGAAAAATAACCCGTAGACATGGAATAGAATAAAAGAATAATCAACAGTACAAACAGGGCTGGCATTAAATAAGTAACCGCTTTCTCAATACCGTGCTTAACACCTCTTGAGACGATGACCATAGTAGCGACCATAAATATGGTATGCCATGCCAATAGACTTTCAGGATTAGATACTAAATTTGTAAAGATACTGCTAACACCATCGGCAGTTGCACCTGAAAACAATCCTGAAGCAGTACGAAAAACATAAGACAAAGCCCAGCCTGCAATTACACTGTAATAAGACAGAATTAGAAAACCTGCAACAACACCAAGCCAGCCTAGCAAGGCCCAGGATGCAGGGCGCCCCTCTTCCGCTGCCAGAGCAGCCATGGTATTTACAGGGCTTTGACGACCTCGTCGACCCAACATAACCTCGGCCATCATAATAGGAATACCGATAGCAGCTATACAGATGAGATAGACCAGAACAAAAGCACCACCACCATTTTCACCGGTAATATATGGGAATTTCCAGATATTACCTAAACCTACTGCAGAGCCGGTGGCTGCAAGAATAAATGCGGTTCGACTTGACCACTGACCATGAATTGAGGTTCTGCTTTCTTCAGACATTTATTCTCCAGAAAAGAAAATACTTTAATTAAATTATATAACTTATTGTTTTATAAGGATTGTATTCTTAATGTTTCACTTTAAACAATGATAAAACACAACTCTTTTTTTATGCATAGTGTAAACGACTATTGCCTTTCGATAAACGACTTAAGCTGACAAATCATTCTCACGAGCAATAATATTAAATTCAAAACCAGCTTCATATTTAACGTATAATCACGCATCTTTAATGGACCACAACCAGATCTGTATTTATAAGAATGGCAAAGAAAAACAAAAAAACCAAGAAAAACTCAGGCAGCAGCATTGCTTTAAATAAAAAAGCTAGACATGACTACAGCATAGAAAAAACATTTGAAGCAGGCATAGTGCTCGAGGGCTGGGAAGTAAAAAGCATACGTGATGGTCGCGTTCAAATGACAGATACCTATGTCATGGTTAAAAATAATGAGATATTCTGGTTAGGCGGCCAGATCACAGCCCTGCTCACCGCATCAACTCATATCCATCCAGAACCCACCCGCCCACGTAAGTTACTACTGCATAGACATGAGATAGACAGACTAGTAGGCGCAGTTGAGAGAAAAGGATATACCTTAGTTCCTTTAAAAATGTACTGGAGCAAAGGCCATGTAAAAATGGAAATCGGACTGGCGAAAGGAAAGCAATTACACGATAAACGAGCAGATGAAAAAGATCGCGACTGGAACAGAGATAAAGCCCGAATTCTGAAAGGCACTCATCATTAACGTGGATAATCAGGGAATAACATAAAACAGGATAGAAAAGAAATGCAATACACTGCCCGCAAGCACAAACATGTGCCAGATCGCGTGATTGTATTTAATGCTATCCCATACATAAAAAACAACACCTAAAGAATAAAATAAACCTCCAGCAAGCAACAATATCAGGCCTCCAGTTGCCACCTGCTCCAGCATAGGATTAATGGCGACAATAACAATCCAGCCCATTCCCAGATAAAGCGCCAGAGATACTTTTTTAAACGGTTTCCAGTTTACAAACTCAAGCACCACACCAATAAGAGCCAAAGACCAGATCACACCAAATAATGACCACCCCCATGAACCCCGTAAACTGATAAGTAGAAAAGGCGTATATGTTCCTGCAATAAGCAAATATATTGCTGCATGATCAATACGTTGTAATAAAACTTTAGCAACAGGATGAGGAATGCCATGATATAAAGCTGAAGCACCATATAATATAATTAGACTGGCTCCATAAATACTGCTACTTACCACATGCCATGCATCACCATTAAGGCTGGAAAAACCCACTAGAATCGCCAGTCCCGCAATGCTAAGCAACATACCCAATGCATGCGTAGCGGTATGAGCAACCTCTTCAGCCGACGTATAGGCAGTTTCTTGCGATTGAGACATGATGGAACCTCTGGCATTCTAACGACTCCGACTATACTGAAACACTAAACAAACGAAGTAAAGAACATAAATACATGACTCGTAAGCATCAGCTAATTCAGGCCTTAAGCTTTGAAATAGGCGCTCTGACACTCTTTATCCTGATTTTTTCTCCTTTATTGGGGTATAACGAAATAGACCTGGGAATCCTTGGACTCATTTTCTCATTACTGGCTATTATCGTTCTCTATTTCTACAATCAGGCATTTAACAGATCACTAGTAAAAATTAACGGCAGTACAGACAAATCTACCCTGGCAAGATTTGTACACGCCATTATGTTTGAGTTTATTTTATTACTAATAAGTCTGCCAATCGTGATCTGGTGGTTAAGTATTAACTTATTAGAAACTCTCACTCTGGAAGCAGCAGCAATCACATTTATGGTGATATACACTTTTTTATTCCACCTGATAGTAGAGAAATATATTATTAAACCTTCTACTTAGTGTTATTAAGAATGCATTCTGGCCAATATGATATTGTATTTATATACACAATATAAAAAGCTCTTACATGAGATTTACAGGCAATTAAAAATATGGAAGATAAAAAGTATGCAGTAATTTTCACTGCACAAATGACTAACCCTGATAAAGAGTATTATGCGACTGCAAAAAAAATGCGCGAACTGGCAATCAATCAATACGGTTGTACAGACTTCACATCTGTATTTGAAGATTCAAATGAAATCACGGTATCATACTGGGAAAACCTGGAACAAATAAATGCATGGAAACAGGATATAGAACATTTAAAAGCCCAGAACATGGGAAAGAGCAAATGGTATAAAACATACAGAGTACAGGTTGTAGAAGTTTTACGTGAATACTCTAGCCATTTATAAACAGGTATAAATACCTTAAACATACATCACGTTTTTATATACTAACCACTATCAATATTTAAAAGGTAAACCAGAGGCTAAAATGTCTTATATAGAATCCTCCCTGCTAGATGGCGAGAAAATCAGAGAACTATTCAATTTTCACTGGTCATCCAAAGTTCTGGCTATTGTTATGATCCCACTTATCATTCCAAGTTTTGGTATTGCTTTAATTATCATTATTAGAGAATACATAAAATTAGTTAGCACAGACCAGTGCCTGACAGACCAGCGCATTATACTAAAAACCGGCATTCTAACCTATACAACAGATATTATTGAGTTACCCTCAATTAAAACTGTAACTATCGATCAGAACTTTTTTGGCTCTATCTTTAATTTTGGCTCAGTGATAATTAGCGACAACAAATCTAAAGACATAACCTTTAAATACGTAGATAACCCAATAAACGTCAAAAACACAATAGATAACGCCAGAACAGAATGAAATACACACTAATCACCTGATTTAATTCAATTTAAGGCATTATTGATTTTTTAAGCTAAAATTGGATAACGAATTAAAGATAACCATTATAAAAGGCATACCAGACATGAATACTAATAATGAAACAGATCGTCGACAATTTCTACTGGCTGCAGGCTCTCTGGCTGTTGCGGCTGCTGCAACCTCATCTAATGTATTAGCTTCCAATTCTAAACACCATCATCATGCTCCATCAAATGAAGAGCTTGTTAAAACAGCATCTCATTGCCGTTCTACAGGCAATGCCTGTATTGCACATTGCCTGACTTTACTTGGTGAGGGTGATACTGAGATGGCTGAATGCGCGAAAAGCGTACAGTTAATGATGCCTACGTGTGATGCCACAGGATATCATGCGGCCGCCAATTCCAAATATCTAAAAGATTTGGTTAAGACCTGCCAGGAGGTTTGTGAAGATTGTGAAAAGGCCTGCCGTAAACACGAAGACAAGCATGTTGAATGTAAAGATTGTGCGGAGAGCTGTTCTGATATGATTGATGCCTGCAAAGCTTATTTAAAAGCTGCATAATCATTTAAATTACCCCCCTTCAAAGCCTTGCTTAGGTTCAGATTATCTGAATTCTAAGTAGGGTTTTAAGTACTCAACAACTATAACTTAATCATCATCTCTCAGTTTCTGCCCGGACCACGCACGAACAATCGCCCAGACTGCAACTAATATAAACACAGTATGCACGAAGGTAAAATAAGTAATAACGTAAACCCATGTCAATGGTGACTCAAAACCTCCAAGTAAAATCATAAGCGCACTAACCACAAACAAACTTACCCCTGCTATCAGGTTTAACTTAATCCCCAGTAAAGCATGATAATGATCGATAGTATTTTTTTCTGATTTACTAAAATTAATCAGGAGATATATAAAAGCCAGACCTGGGAGAAAAGTAAGATTTAAAAAAGAGGCTAAAGCATAATTAGATGCGTGCTTTACCTGAGTATCTGTAAAACCATTATTACTGCTAACTTCTGATGCCTGCATTATCAGTACCTGATTATATTAGGAAAACGAGTATTCGACGCCTATACAACATTCACAACACCTCTGGCATCCCGTAACAACACTATCATAAGGATAGCAGAAATAGTAATAGAGTTTACTGCTTCCTCTGCTTTTTTTATAACACAACAAAACTTAGCGGCTAGTTAAAAAGTCCGTTAACTTTCCCTTATTCAATAACTTTGCTTTACCCCATGAAGAAACACAAACCTATACCAGAGATTTTAACCTTTATTACTTTACACACACAGATCATTTAATGGTAACTTACCCCGAATTATAATTTTCATTATAAACAGGATAAAACATGAGTGATAACATTTATGCTGCACCACAAGCCGATTTAACACAGACTTCTGATAACGATAATGAAGCTGAGCTGGCAACTCGTTGGAGCAGGCTCTGGTCTTCATTAATTGATAGTTTAACGATTATGGCTGTTTCCATTCCTACCATGTACTTTACTGGCGGTTTTGACATGATAAGTGAAGGAATACAACCCTCCTTTGCTTACAATATAGCGATTGCTGCATTATCCATTTCCGTATTCTTTATCATTAATTTTAAATCACTGAAAACTCAGGGGCAGACGATAGGTAAAAAAACACTAAAAATAAAAATCGTTGATCTTGAAGGGAACCTGCCTGACTTTAATACACAAATCCTGAAACGATATGCCACATACTTTTTACCTGGACAAATCCCGGTTGCTGGACAGTTTTTTTCACTTATAAATATACTTTTCATATTTGGTAAGAAAAAACGCTGCATACATGATTTTGTGGCCGGCACAAACGTCATTAAATCTTAACAAAGAATCACCTACGGAAATTTTTATGGATTTACTTTCTCAATACCTTGAAATCGCAACTTTTATAATTACAATTTTTGGTTTACCTGTTGCTATTTATATTTATTTACAGGAACAGAAACTTCAAAGAGAAGAAAGAGAATACGGCACATACGATGCACTTGATGACAAATATATAGAACTACAGCAACTATGTCTTGATTACCCGAACCTTGACGTTTTTGACACGCCGTTTAATAAAAAACCAGACCTCACCGAAGGCGAGTTAAAACAGGAAGAAGCCATACTGCTTATTCGAATTTCCATTTTCGAACGAGCCTATTTAATGTATCAACGTGAAGTAGCAAAGGCCAAACAAAATCAGTGGGAAGGATGGGATATTGAAATACAGGAATGGTTAGAACGACAGAATTTTAAAGAAATATGGGATATTCATAAACAATATTATGACAGAAGATTTGTCACATATTTCGAAAATAAAAGGTCATAAAAAGATGATTAAAAACATGTATTCAGAGTAACTAGTGAGCATATTACTAACTGTAATTACATCAACCCTGCTAGCAGGACTTGCTATGCCCTTAGGAGCCGCACTTGCCTGCTTCGATAATATTAGAACAGACTGGTTAGAACAGGAGTTCAGACACAGTGTAATGGCTTTTGGTGGCGGCGCATTATTATCGGCTGTTGCTCTTGTTCTGGTTCCAGAAGGCATAACAAATCTCACCCCACTGTCAGCCAGTATTTATTTTATAGCTGGTGGTTTTGCATTTATGCTGCTGGATATATACCTCAACAAGATAAATACACCCGCAAGCCAACTTGCTGCGATGTTATCGGATTTCATACCTGAATCCATCGCACTAGGCGCAGCATTTGCAACAGATAGTAAAATCGCTTTTTTACTGGCTGCAATGATTGGCTTACAAAACTTACCCGAAGGCTTTAATGCATATCGGGAACTAAATAAATCTTCATCATACAGCCGAAAAAAAATTATAACTGTATTTACACTAATGGCTTTACTCGGCCCAGTTGCAGGAATATCCGGTTTTCTCTGGTTGCTTGATTATCCGCATTTTATAGGTGCAATTATGTTGTTTGCATCCGGTGCTATACTTTATTCTATATTTCAGGACATCGCTCCTCAGGTAAAACTTGAAAAACATTACGCTCCACCAATGGGCGCTATCTCAGGTTTTGTTTTAGGGCTGATTGGCTATATGGCAATGTCATAATGGATTTTCTTACCTTTAAAAAATTTATTAGCACAGAAGCATTAATTCTGTTTTATTACACGGGGGCATTACTAATGCCCGTCGGTATATGGGTTTCTCTTTTATGGTTAACAAAAAAGTACAAACTTATACATGATGCCTATCAAAATACAAAAGACATATTATGGAAATCATTAACGTTAAAACAACAAATAAAATTTATTTCATTCTTTATTTTGTGTATCCTCTTTGCTGAACTATTCTGGAGAATGTTATTCGAATTTCTTATTGCCTATATGCAAATTCGCGATGCATTATTAAACACACAATTTTAAGTAACCTTTAATATGACATTTATAAAAACTGACAAACCTGTCGCAATCTGGGTCATATCAATAATAGCCGTAGTCTTTGGCTTACTTACAATAAAATCAGGTGGATCCGTCATTTTTATTGATGGTATTGACCGAAAGAATGCAGGTAACTATATTCCTTTCGTAGTCTGGTTTAACTTTCTGGCCGGTTTTGCTTATGTTATCGCTGGTACAGGACTCTTTATGAAAAAAAGCTGGGCGGCCCGCTTATCTTTTCTTATAACAATCTCTACGCTGATAATATTCATACTTCTTGGCTTACATATACTTAATAATCAGGCATACGAGACGCGCACCGTTATTGCTATGAGTTTACGAACAACTATATGGACACTGATCTCTATATTTTCATATATAAAATTAATCAAACCTGCTTAATAAAACTCTAAACATCATAAATAATCTTTACTGATATAACCCGGCCCGGTTTACGGCCAAGCATCCTGCCATCTAACGGTGATTGTAATTCCTGCCTGTTTCAGGTGATTGTTTTTGTATATATTAGTATAATTTAATATACTGAGACATAACTCACTGTTTTGTAACATCAAGCCTATATAATTCATAAAAATCAAACTATCGAGAAAGCTAATGACTGATAAAGAGCCGACTAAAAAGCCCACCGCCCCAAAGAAAGCCGCTAAAAAGAAAGCCGCAGCACAACCTGCTGCAGTAACCGTAGAAGCACTGGAGAGCATAAAGTCCGTACTGGCTGAGATGAAAACTGAACGACAAAGCCGTGATGAGCAGTTATCTCAGTTGTTTGATGGCCTGAATGGTGCTTTTGCCCGTGCAGATTCTATTAATAACGATCGTGAAGACCACAGCAATAAATCTATCAAGGACCTTACAGAATCAATCATGCGTGACCATGAGGCCACCTTGAAAGAAGTACATGAGCAGGAAGCTCTGGCTGATAAAAAATTAGGTTATTTGCAACAAATTCAACAGCAGCAATCAAAACGTAATAAATGGATCGCCATACCCGGCGCTACCATGGCTGTTGTGGCCGTTATTTATATGTTTTATGTAGTCACTATTATGGAAGAAGCCATGAGCAGCATGTCTAACGATATGCAGCATATAACAAGCTCAGTTAATAATATGTCTACTCGAATGAACACGATCAGTGAAGATACTCGAGCCCTGAACGTTCACACGGGGCAGATGAATCACGTGATGAACCAGAATGTAGCGCCCGCCATGAATGGTATGAACAGTATGATGCCGTGGTAATTATAAAATACTGAAAGACCGGTCACCTTATGAGTAACTGGTCTTTCAGATTATTTAATCGTTACCTAAGCTCTGGCCATAACACTAAAACTATGAATAAAAGATGAGCCCACTCTGCTATCTTTCAAAATCGCTTTATAATCACCTACTTTCAGTTTTACCTTTCCAGCAGTAAACGCCATTCCCATTGATACCATACCAGGTGGCTTTTTAATCCATTTTCTCCACTGTGATTTACCACATCGGACATCTAGGTCCAGTTTCTGATCGGTATATATACCTGCTGAAACAATTTTACCATTTTCAATAGAAACATAAGCCTCCGGTTTATCCTGCTTATCAAAACCATAACCAATCACCTGAGTAAATCGCGCTTTTTCCAGTGGTTTTATTAACTCGGGCTCTTCATTCCAGAATGCCATAAAATTATCAGTCCATTCTTTAGAAAATAATTCTGCCATTTGCTGACCTCAATTTATTATCAGAGAGTTTTTAAATTAACTTTAAAAACACACTATATTCATAAGACCCCTCTAGATATATTTGCTTTGAAAGCCTCATACTTCCTATTAGGTTATTTAATTGACGTTAACGTCAACCTGATCTATATTATGTCATATAGGAGATGTAATGGACAAGTTATTAAGCATTACTGAAGTCGCAGAAGAATTCGGTGTTACAGCAAGAACAATACGGTTTTATGAGAGCAAAGGCCTGATTTCTCCACAAAGAGTAGGCTCTACCCGCGCTTATTCATATAAGGACCGGGGGCGATTAAAGCTTATTTTCAGAGCTAAAAGGCTTGGTTTTTCGCTTACTGACATTAATGAGTACCTGGAACTCTATATCGTAGATCAGACTCAAAAAGAACAGGTACATCTCCTGTTAGACAAGGTAAATGGTCGAATTTCTGAGCTAGAGCAGCAACAGGAAGACTTAATCGATACTTTAGAAGAGCTAAGAGAAATACAGAAACAATGTTCGGAATCTATAGACACAGCCTGACAACACATCTGCAGATTCATTAGTAACGAACTTAACTTTATTATTTATACCGGAGAACACCATGAAAACTGTCGTAATAGCTGGATATGCCAGGTCCCCATTTACCCTGTCCAATAAAGGCGAGTTATCAAAAGTTCGCCCGGATGATCTTGCAGCTACGGTAGTTAGGGGACTGGTTGAGAAAACCGGTGTTAATGTAGATGACATTGAGGATTTAATTCTAGGTTGCGCCTTTCCAGAAGGTGAACAGGGATTTAATGTTGCGCGTCTGGTTGTGTTCCTGGCCGGCCTTCCCCAGTCAGTTGCCGGTACAACCGTAAATCGTTTTTGTGGCTCATCGATGCAAAGCATACATAATGCTGCAGGTGCAATTTTGATGGGTGCTGGTGATGTCTATATCTGTGCCGGCGTTGAATCAATGACACGGGTTCCAATGATGGGCTTTAATCCAATGCCCAATCCTGAATTAGCTCAAAGCCTGCCAGGTGCATATATGGGTATGGGTGAAACCGCAGAGAACCTTGCAACTAAATATGAAATCAGTCGTCTGGCTCAGGAAGAATTTGCAGTAACCAGTCACCAACGTGCTGTCGCGGCTCTTCAAGCGGGTAAGCTGAAAGATGAAATTATCGCTATTGGTGATGTAGATAAAGATGGCTGCATTAGACCAGACACATCACTTGAAGGTCTGGCCGGTTTACGGCTCGCATTTGATGAAAACGGTTCAGTAACTGCAGGCACATCATCCCCGTTAACCGATGGTGCATCAGCCACTCTCGTGTGTAGTGAAGAATACGCAAAAGCTAACGGCCTGGAAATTATGGCGCGAATTAAAAGTATTGCTGTCTCAGGTTGTGCACCTGAAATTATGGGCATTGGCCCCGTTGCTTCCAGTAATAAAGCACTTGAACGTGCAGGTCTTAGTGTTGCCGATCTGGATATTATCGAACTTAATGAAGCTTTCGCATCACAGTCCCTTGCCTGCATACATGACCTGAATCTGGATATGAATAAAATCAATCTTGATGGCGGCGCAATTGCCCTCGGCCACCCTCTTGGAGCTACCGGTGCTCGCATCACCGGCAAAGCTGCAGCTTTATTAAAACGAGAAGGTAAACAGTTTGCGCTGGCGACCCAGTGCATAGGCGGAGGTCAGGGTATCGCCACTATACTGGAGGCAGTGTAATGGATATTAATAAAGTTGCCGTTATCGGTGCAGGTGTTATGGGAGCCGGCATTGCCGCTCACATTAGTAATGCAGGTATTTCTGTTGTACTACTCGATATAGTGCCCGAAGGTGCTGAGAATAGAAACATCATCGCTGATACCGCTGTAAGTAAAATGATGAAAGCTCAACCCGCAGCTTTTATGCATAAAAGAAATTCAAAATTAATTACCACCGGCAACATAGAAGACCACCTTGATTTACTCGCTGATTGCGACTGGATCGTTGAAGCTGTTATTGAACGTCTGGATATAAAACAGGATCTGTATAAAAAAATTGATTCTGTGCGTAAAACCGGTGCCATTATTTCATCAAACACATCGTCTATTCCGTTACATGATTTATTAAACGGATTACCCGACACTTTCGCAGCTGATTTCTTAATAACACACTTTTTCAACCCTCCCCGTTATATGCGTTTACTGGAAATCACTCGCGGCGAAAAAACACGTGAAGAAGTTGTTAATGCAATCGATTTATTTTCTGATAAAGCATTAGGTAAAGGTGTTGTTAACTGTAAAGACACACCGGGCTTTATTGCTAATCGTATTGGTATTTACTGGATTCAGGTTGCCATACTTGAAGCGATGGAACTTGGCTTAACGGTTGAAGAAGCCGATGCAGTTGTGGGTCGCCCCATGGGTATTCCTAAAACCGGTGTATTTGGTTTATCCGATTTAGTGGGGCTGGATTTAATGCCACACTTAATGGAAAGCATGACGAGCACATTACCTGAAGATGATGTTTTTCATTCTAAAGCAACGATACCCGAACTTATTACCAGACTTATTGAAACCGGTTATACAGGGCGTAAAGGTAAAGGTGGTTTTTATCGCTTAAACAAAGAAGGCGGTAAAAAAGTTAAAGAAGCCATAGATTTAAAATCAGGTGAATATCACCCGGTTAAAAAAGCGCATTTAAAAAGCATTTCTGCCTCACGTAAAGGTGGTTTACAGGCCTTGATAAGCCACGAAGATAAGGGCGGCGTTTATGCCTGGAAGGTACTCTCACAGGTTCTATCTTATGCGGTAAGTTTACTACCTGAAATTGCTGATGACATTCTTTCAGTTGATGAGGCAATGAAACTGGGATACGCATGGAAATATGGTCCATTTGAATTAATAGATCAAATGGGTGCCGAGTTTTTTGCTAAACGCCTTGAAGAAGACGGTTTAGAAATTCCCTCTTTATTAAAGACCGCTCTAAAACAGACCGAAACGGGTTGCAAATTTTACAATATAGACAATGGACAATTACAAAGGCTTACATTAGACGGAAAGTATAAAAATGTAGAGCGCAATGAAGGTGTTCTACTGTTATCAGATATAAAACTGGCCAGTAAACCGATTGAAAAAAATGGCTCTGCTTCACTATGGGATATTGGTGATGGTGTCATCTGTTTAGAATTTACCAGCAAGATGAATGCAATTGATCCGGAAATTTTAAAAATGATCAATATTGCTATTGAACGCATAGAAGATGATTTTAAAGCACTGGTAATTTACAACGAAGGATCAAATTTCTCTGTAGGTGCAAATGTTGGTTTATTATTATTCGCTGCAAA
This sequence comes from endosymbiont of Galathealinum brachiosum, assembly GCA_003349885.1. Taxonomy (NCBI): domain Bacteria; kingdom Pseudomonadati; phylum Pseudomonadota; class Gammaproteobacteria; species endosymbiont of Galathealinum brachiosum. The sequence continues at coordinate 168,886 of QFXC01000014.1, forward strand.
TATTGCCGCCTGGGAAGAAATTGAAGACATGATTGAGTCCGGACAGGAAACGTATAAAGCACTTAAGTATGCCCCTTTCCCTGTTGTTGGCGCTTCTTCAGGTATGGCACTGGGTGGTGGCTGTGAAGTTTTATTACATTGCGATCGTATTCAAGCCCATGCTGAAACATACATGGGACTGGTTGAAGTGGGTGTAGGTTTAATACCTGGCTGGGGTGGTTGTAAAGAAATGTTACAACGCTGGGTTGTTAATAAAAAACGTGCAGCCGGTCCTATGCCTCCTGCTATAAAAGTATTTGAAATGATCAGCACTGCAGCAGTTGCAAAATCAGCTGCTGAAGCAAAATCAATGTTGTTATTACGCGAAGAAGATAATATCACTATGAATCGCGATCGTTTACTTGCTGATGCAAAAGCACAGGCGCTTTCTATGGTTGAAAATTATCAACCACCAGAAGAAATTGAAATTAGTCTGGCCGGCCCTACCGCAAAAACAGCCATGAGCATGGCCGTAAGTGGATTTAGAAAGAATGGCATGGCAACTCAACATGACGAAGTTGTTTCACTTGCTCTGGCAGATGTAATTAGTGGCGGAGATACCGACATTACCGAAACACTCAGTGAAGATGATTTACTGGAACTTGAACGGGAAACTTTCATGACCCTTGCACACCATCCTGACTCTCTGGACAGGATGGAGCACATGTTAGAAACCGGCAAACCACTGCGCAACTAAAGGATGATTGAATAATGGCAAATTATATAACTCCACTGCGCGATATGCGTTTTGTATATAACGAACTTCTTGATCCGGAAGCGATTCAGGCTTTACCCGGTTTTGAAGAAATAAGTCCTGATTTAGTTGATGCACTTTTAGAAGAATCGGGTAAGTTTTGTGAAGAACAATTACAGCCGTTAAATCGAAGCGGTGACGAAGAAGGCTGCCATTTTGAAAATGGCAATGTAACGACACCAGAAGGATTCAAAGAAGCCTATAAAGGTTTTTGTGAAATGGGTTTAAACAGTCTCACATCAGATCCACAATACGGTGGGCAAGGTCTACCAAAAACAGTCGCTATGCTTGCCGAAGAAACCATGTGTGGTGCAAATTTCTCATTCAGCCTTTACCCGGGTCTGACTGCAGGTGCAATTAATTCAATTGAGTTATACGGCAGTGAAGAATTAAAAAACACCTACCTGCCTAATATGGTTGAAGGCACCTGGAGTGGTTCTATGTGTTTGACTGAACCTCACTGCGGAACTGATTTAGGTTTATGTCGCACTAAAGCCATCGTTCAGGATGATAATAGTTACCTTGTAACCGGTACTAAAATGTTTATCACTGCGGGTGAACATGATCTTACAGAAAATATTATTCATTTAGTTCTAGCAAGAACGCCCGATGCACCTGAAGGCATAAAAGGTATTAGTTTATTTATCGTACCTAAATTATCCATCAATGAAGATGGTACATCTGGCGATGCAAATGGCGTTACCTGTGGATCAATAGAACATAAAATGGGCATTAATGCGTCAGCAACCTGTGTTATGAATTTTGATGATGCAAAAGGTTACCTTGTTGGAAAACTCAATAAAGGCATGGAAGCCATGTTTGTCATGATGAATAATGAACGCTTAGGTGTTGGTATACAGGGCCTGGGCGTTGCAGAAGCCTCATATCAAGGTGCAGTAGAATATGCTCGTGATCGTATACAGGGCCGGGCTTTAACCGGTGCAAAAAAACCTGCTGATAAAGCCGATCCTATTCTGGTACATCCTGATGTCAGGCGTATGTTATTAACACAACGCGCCTTAATCGAAGGCAATCGAGCTTTAGCTGCATGGGTCGCCTTTGAACTTGATATCTCACACAATCATCCGGATGAAAAACGACGTAAACAGGCTGATGATTTTATCGCATTAATGACACCTGTTGTTAAAGCCTTTATGACAGATTGTGGTTCAGAAGTATCCAATATTGGTATGCAGGTACTCGGTGGTCATGGTTATATTCGTGAAAACGGTATGGAACAATATGTACGTGATGCACGTATTGCTCAAATTTACGAAGGCACAAATGGTATTCAGGCATTAGATCTTTTAGGGCGTAAAATGCCCGCTCATTTTGGTCGTAATATGCGCCCTTTCTTCCATGCTGTGCGTAATTATATTTACGAGAAAGAAATGAACTATGAATTAAAAGAATTTTTAATTCCTCTCGCTAAAGCATTTGGTCGGTTACAGAAGATCACGGCCGTATTAGCACAACGTGGAATGAAGAATCCTGACGAAATTGGTATGGCTTCTACAGATTATTTACGTATGTTAGCGTTAGTCGCTCTAGCCCATCAATGGATGCGTATGGCTGAAATTGGACTGCAGAAAAACAATGGTGATGATGCGATGTTTTATCAGGCGAAAATTGATACAGCAAAATTTTATTTTGAACGTATATTGCCACAGACCGGTGCATTGTTTGCAACAATGATGTCAGGTTCAAAAAGCACGATGTCATTTAATGATGATGCGTTCTAAATGCTTAATTATAACTACATCATTCCCGAACACTTATTTCGAGAATGATAGAACATAGGAGCTAACATGAAAATTCTGGTTGCTGTTAAACGAGTCGTTGATTACAACGTAAAAATTCGTGTCAACGCAGACAATACTGCTGTTGAGCTAGCCAATGTAAAAATGTCGATCAATCCTTTTGATGAAATTGCCGTTGAAGAAGCTATTCGAATAAAAGAGGCTAAAAAGGCTGATGAAATCATTGTTGTTTCTATCGGTCCAAAAGAAAATCAGGAAACTATTCGCAGTGCATTAGCTCTGGGAGCTGATCGTGGTTTATTAATGCAAACTGACGAAGACATCCAGCCTTTAGCTGTAGCTAAAATTTTAAAACATGTTGTTGAAACCGAAAATCCTGATCTGGTTATTCTGGGTAAACAGGCCATTGATGATGACAGTAATCAAACTGGACAAATGTTATCTGCTTTAATGAACTGGCCTCAGGGTACCTTTGCCTCAAAAGTTGATATAAATGGTAACGAATTGAATGTTACACGTGAAATTGATGGGGGCCTGGAGACACTTAAACTTCAGTTACCTGCAGTTATTACAACAGATCTGCGACTCAATGAACCTCGTTACGCAAAATTGCCCAACATCATGAAAGCTAAAAAGAAACCTCTGGATATTCAGGATGTTTCTGAAATGGGTATTGATATAAAACCACGGCTATCCACCCTAAAGGTAACAGAACCATCACAACGTAGTGCAGGCATTAAAGTCACCTCCGTAACAGAGCTGGTTGAAAAACTACGTAACGAAGCAAAGGTGATTTAAATGAGCATTTTAATTATTGCTGAACATGATAATACACAACTTAAAGCAGCCACCTTAAACACTGTTTCTGCTGCAAAAAAATTAGATGATGAATTACATATTTTAGTTGCAGGTGAAAACTGTAATGAGGTTGTTAAAGCAGCGTCTAAAATTGAGGGCATAAACAAAGTACTCAATGCAGATAACGCTAACTATGCTCATGCCCTTGCAGAAAACCTTGCATTATTAGTTACAAAACTTGCTGAAGATTACACACATATATTCACCCCTGCTACAACCACGGGCAAAAACTTTATGCCTCGAGTTGCGGCGTTATTAGATGTAGCGCAAATCTCTGACATAGTAGCAGTTGAATCAACAGATACTTTTGTTCGCCCAATCTATGCGGGTAACGCAATGGCAACCGTTCAAAGCAGTGACACAATTAAACTAATTACAGTTAGAGGAACCGCTTTCGATCCGGTGAATTCAGAAAGTGGTACCGCTGAAGTTCAAACAATAGAAAGTGCCGACAACTTTGCGCGGTCACATTTTGATAATCATCAACTCACAGTTTCTGAACGTCCTGAGTTAACCAGTGCTCAAGTGGTTATTTCCGGTGGACGAGGAATGGGCAATGGTGAAAATTTTGCATTACTTGAAAACATTGCGGATAAACTAAATGGTGCTATTGGCGCATCTCGCGCAGCAGTTGATGCCGGTTATGTTCCTAATGATTATCAGGTTGGACAAACGGGTAAAATTGTTGCGCCTGATCTCTATATTGCGGTTGGTATAAGTGGTGCAATACAACACCTTGCAGGAATGAAAGAAAGCAAAGTGATTGTAGCCATTAATAAAGACGAAGATGCTCCTATATTTCAAATTGCTGATTATGGTCTGGTTGCAGACTTATTTGAGGTATTACCAGAGTTAACTGATTTACTATAAGTCACTTTGCAGTGACAAACTGTTTAGCTGTTACATTATTATAAAAGGATTACAAAATGGAACGTGAATCCATGAATTATGACGTTTTAATCGTTGGTGGTGGCCCTTCCGGCTTATCAGCTGCCATTCGTTTGAAACAGTTATCTGCAGAAAAAAACAAAGACATCAGTGTGTGTATCGTTGAGAAAGGATCTGAGATAGGCGCACATATTCTTTCTGGAGCAATTGTAGAACCTCGCGCATTAAACGAGCTACTGCCTGACTGGAAAAAATCAAATGCGCCATTAAAAACACCCGTAACAAAAGAAAAAATGTTTATTATGACCGAAAAATCGTCTATACCAATTCCGGGCTGGACACTACCACCGCAGATGCATAATAGCGGAAACTATATAACCAGTTTAGGAAATATGTGTCGCTGGCTGGGTGAAAAAGCAGAAGAACTTGAGGTTGAAATTTATCCGGGTTTTGCTGCAGCTGAAATACTGTATACCGACGATGCTCAGGTCAAAGGTATTGCTACGGGTGATATGGGTTTAAATTCAAAAGGTGAAGAAAAAACCGGTTTCGAACCTGGCATTGAGCTACACGCTAAATACACACTATTTTCTGAAGGTTGCCGTGGTTCATTATCTCAACAATTAATGGCAAAATTTAATCTTCGTAATAGCTGTGACCCACAAACTTATGGTTTAGGCATAAAAGAATTATGGAAAGTAAAACCTGAAAACCATCAACCAGGCTTAATTATTCATACAGCCGGATGGCCACTAAAAAGTGATACCTATGGCGGTTCTTTTGTTTATCACCTGGAAGACAATCAGGTTGCTGTAGGTTTTGTAATCGGACTGGATTACAGTAACCCACATATTTCACCTTATGAAGAATTCCAGCGTTTTAAAACTCATCCGGATATTATAAAAACATTTAAAGGTGGCGAACGTATTTCTTATGGCGCAAGAGCATTAAATGAAGGTGGTCTACAATCACTACCTGATTTAATTTTCCCCGGTGGTGCATTAATCGGTTGTAGTGCGGGCTTTCTAAATGTATCAAAAATTAAAGGCACGCATACTGCTATGAAAAGTGGAATGATAGCAGCTGAATCTGTATTCGATGCTTTAAATGAAGATCGCCATCATGACCTGTTAAGCGACTACCCTCTAGCTCTAAAAAAGTCCTGGTTATTTAACGAGCTTAAACAGGCAAGAAACTTTAGACCCGCATTCTCAAAGTGGGGACTCTGGGGCGGCACATTATATACCGGGCTTGACCTTAAATTACTACGAGGAAAAGCACCCTGGACATTGCACCATCAATCTGAAGACAGAAAGCAGTTTAAAACCGCTTCTGAATCACAGGCCATTAATTATCCAAAACCGGATGGCGTAATTAACTTCGATCGTTTAAGTTCTGTATTTATTTCTAATACTAACCATGAAGAAGACCAACCCGTTCACCTTAAACTAAAAGACAAAAACATACCTCTAGATATTAATCTGAAAAAATACGATATGCCTGAAATACGATACTGCCCTGCAGGCGTTTATGAATTGGTTGAAGAAGATGGAGCTCAAAAATTACAGATCAACGCTCAAAACTGTTTACATTGTAAAACCTGTGATATAAAAGACCCAACAGACAACATTACCTGGGTAACACCTGAAGGCAGTGGCGGACCAAACTATCCAAACATGTAGATAAATACTGCAAAACTATTTAAATGGACATCTTAATGGAATCAAAACGTGAGCAAATATTACATTGGGCAAATCAGGGATTAATTGATAAACAAAAAATATTTCAAGTACTTACAGATTTACACATAATCCCAAACAAGCATTCCTGGTCACTTTTCATCGGGCAATTACTTTTATGGTTAGGAGGGCTTGCTTTAAGTTTATCCATGATGTTTTTCATCGCTTATAATTGGGATGATCTGGGAAAATTTTCTAAATTTGCATTAGTTGAAAGCATGATAATCAGCTGTCTCGTTTTTTACTGGAAATTCTCGACTAATAAAATAGCATCACAACTTAGCCTGATGTTTTCCAGTATATCTTTAGGTGTTCTTCTCGCCCTCTTCGGACAAACCTATCAAACCGGTGCTGACACCTGGCAGTTGTTTGCCTACTGGGCCTTGCTCATTACTCCCTGGGTTTTTGTAGCAAGATTTCCAGCCATAGTAGTTTTATGGATTTTCCTGATTAATATATCGATGTTACTCTACTTTCATACCATGGGGCGTTTCTTTACATTGTTTTTCAGTTCTGATGAAAACCTTTTATGGACGGCTTTTATATTTAACAGTTTAATCTGGTTTTTCTGGGAACTCAGTTGCAAATCGATTAACTGGTTAAATGAACGCTGGGCTATAAGACTTATTTCAACTGCTGCTGGCATGCCTGTCACGGCATTATTAGTAGTATCGATTATAGACAGTATCAATCATAATGAATTAGCCATTATAAGTTACCTAACACTTATAATGATCAGTTATATTGTATATCGAAAAAAGGTTAAGGACCTTTTTATGTTAGCTGGCATGTCACTTTCACTAATCATTGTATTAACTTTCTTTTTTGCGAAAATTCTATTCGATAAAGGCTCTGAGTTAAGTGGATTTTTAATCATGACTATTTTAATTATTGGTATGGCATCTAGCGCCGCTATCTGGCTTAGAAACATATACAGGGAACAGCAATGAGCTCAGATAATTCTGAATTATGGTTAAAGCTAAAAACACTTAATTATGTCACCGGTGATAGCCCTGACTCATTAGATATCGAATCGCCCTGGTATGTCAGATTAATGACCGGCTTTGCCGCCTGGATAGCTGCACTTTTTATGCTCGGTTTTTTAGGCATGTTATTTGAATCCATTTTGGACAATGGTGAAGCAGCCATTAGTATCGGCTGTATAATGATGCTTACCTCATATCTGATTTTTAAAAATAAAAAAAACAATGATTTTATAAATCAATTTTCACTTGTCTTTAGTTTTTCTGGTCAGATATTATTTATAATAGGTGTCATAGAAATAGAAGATACATTTGGTAGCAATACCTGGTTTTATATTTTCATACTACAGGCATGTCTCGCCCTGTTCATGCCAAATTATGTACACAGAGTCTCCTCTTCATTTTTTTCTGCTATTGCTCTTAGCATGGCAATGACGCACAACAATATAGTTTTTTTACAGTCAGCCATCCTGATATCAATTAGCAGTTATATATGGATTAATGAATTTAAATGGTTTGATAAACACAGCACATTAATACCTATATCATATGGACTGACATTAGCTTTAATTTATCAGGAATCAACAAACGTATTCTTTGACGACTTCAACGAGCTATTCAGGAACTTACATTCAATAGAGGAAACCTTATTATTTCCATGGGCTGGCGAGTTATTAATTGGCCTAAGTCTTCTGTTTGTTGTTTGGCAGTTACTTATAAGACACAATATTAGGATATCTAATCGGATATCTATAGCATCATTTATTGGTGCTATATTACTTATATTAATATCATTAAAAGCAACCGGCATTACGGTTGGCATTACTATCTTAATACTGGGCTACGCTAATGGAAACAGGATATTAATGGCATTAGGAATCAGCGCCTTGTTATTCTATATGTCTTCCTATTATTACTTGCTCGACAACACACTTTATGAAAAATCTCAGTTACTTGCTATTTTAGGCATTTTTCTTTTAACAGCTCGTTGGTTAATGACATATCTATCATCAACTAAAACTTTAAAGGGTAGCGAAAATGAGAACTAAAATAGCTCTACTCTCCGGTGTAATTATTCTAATATTAATAAACTGGTCAATCTACAGTAAAGAGAAGCACCTGTCTGAAGGAAAAGTAGCATATCTGGAGTTAGCACCTGTAGACCCCCGCTCACTGATGCAAGGTGATTACATGGCTTTAAGATTTTCCTTAGCTAATAAAATTAGTGCAAAGCATAATATAAAGCAAAGTAAAGAAATTGATGGATTTGTTGTTGTCACACTAGATGATAAAAATATTGCCAGCTTTTCACGATTAGATAACAACTCTAACCTTGAAGATAACGAGTTATTAATGCATTACAGAATTAGAGATTCGAGAATAAAATTTGCAACAAACGCTTTTTTCTTTCAGGAAGGAAATGCCAGTGAATTTGAAAAGGCAAAATACGGCCAGTTTAGAGTGAATAATAAAGGCGACTTATTATTAGTCAGTATGCATGATAAAGACTTAATAATACTTGGCAATAACCAGAGGTAACTACTATCGTCACCTCTGGTATGATCATTAAGAAACAGAATCAAGCAACTTGCCCAGTCCTTCTTTCAACTCTGTTTCAGCAACCACTTTCAACTCATTATTCATTCTTGACGGATCTGCAAGTGAATGAACAATATCTCCTTCTCTTGGTTCGCCGTGTGTAAACTCTGCATCATTACCAGAAACATCTGACAACACATCAATCAGGTCTAGTAGTGATGTTTTCTTACCCGTCGCCACATTAACAGCACCATGATAAGTTAATTCAAGTGCAGCAACATTTGTTCTAGCCACATCACGCACATAAATAAAATCACGTGTATGTTCGCCATCGCCATTAACAACAAACGGCTGTTTATCTTTAATTCGATCCATAAACAATGCGATTACACCTGCATAAGGTGATTTGGGGTCCTGCCTTGGTCCATATACATTAAAGAAACGCATACCCACTGAATTGAAATCATATAAACGATAATATAAATCTGCATAGTCTTCGTTAAATTTCTTTTCCAGACCATAAGGTGAAAGCTGCTTCATTGGAACATCTTCGGTTAGAGGCAAACTATGAGGCTCTCCATAAATGGCCGCTGAAGATGCATAAACCATCTTTTTAACCCCTTCATTTTTCGCCGCATCTAATACATTAAGAAAACCTATAATGTTCTGTTGTGCTGAAAACTCAGGATCTTCGAGAGAAGCAACCACAGAAACCTGCGCCGCAAGATGCACTACATGAGTAATGCCCTTCATAACTTCTTTTACAGTATCAGCATCACGAATATCGCCTTCTACAAACTCCATTAAAGGATGCTCGTCAGGTAGATTACTACGGTGACCTGATGTTAAGTTATCAAGTATGCGAACTTTAATACCTTTTTCCATTAACAGGTCTGCTGTATGTGATCCGATAAAACCGGCTCCACCTGCGATTAAAACTTTATTCATAATGTTCCTTTATATTTTAACTTATGCCACTTGGCAATATAAATCTATCCAGCCCAAACACGGGCATTTCTAAACATTCTCATCCATGGGCTATCTTCATCCCAGTCAGATGGATGCCATGAATGCTGCACACTTCTGAACACGCGTTCAGGGTGTGGCATCATTATTGTCACACGACCATCGTCTGTTGTGAAACCTGTTAAACCATCTGCTGATCCATTAGGATTTAACGGATAAGTTTCAGTCGCTTCACCATAATGATTTACAAAACGCATTGCCTGATGACTTGCGTTAACATCAGCACCCGCTTTAAATTCTGCACGGCCTTCACCATGCGCGACCGCGATTGGCATTTTAGAACCCGCCATACCCTGTAAAAACAGAGATGGAGATTCCAGAATTTCTACAGTGCTAAAACGTGCCTCAAACTGTTCAGACAAGTTTCGCACAAAATGTGGCCAGTGATCTGCACCCGGAATTAATTCCTTAATATTTGCCATCATCTGACAACCATTACATACACCTAATGCAAAACTGTCATCACGCTGGAAAAATGCACCAAATTCATCACGCGCTTTTTCATTAAACAGAATCGTTTTGGCCCAGCCTTCACCCGCACCTAGAACATCACCGTATGAAAATCCGCCACAGGCAACAAGACCTTTAAAATCACTTAAAGAAACTCGCCCAGAAATCACATCACTCATGTGAACATCAACACTTTCAAAACCGGCATGATCAAATGCTGCAGCCATTTCAATCTGACCGTTGACACCCTGCTCTCTCAATATCGCCATTTTTGGTTTTACATTCGTAGCGATAAAGGGTGCCGAAACATTTTCATTAATATCAAAACTTAATGATGGAGAGATACCCGGATCTTTTTCATCCAGTATTAAATCAAATTCCTGTTTTGCACAAACCGGATTATCACGAAGACTTTGCATCTGATAAGTTGTTTCAGACCAGGTACGCTGTAAATTAATACGTGACTCTTCAAAGATGGGTTCTACATCATTAAAGATTTTAATTGTGTCACTCTGGTTGATCGTACCAATAACATAACTATGGTCGCCTAAACCATTCGCTTTCAGATCATTAATAATAAACTCAACATCATTAGCTTCAATCTGAATAACTGCACCCAGTTCTTCACTGAATAATGCGGCTGTTTTATCAGCTGACATTCCAGCAACATCGATACTGACACCACAATGCCCGGCAAAAGACATTTCACAAAGCGTAGTAAATAAACCACCATCAGAACGGTCATGATATGCCAGTAATTTACCCTGATGATTAAAATCCTGAATCACTGAGAAAAAGTTTTTCAATAATTCCGGTTTTTCTAAATCAGCAGGTTTATCTCCAATCTGCTTGTAAACCTGTGCGAGCGCTGAACCACCTAAACGATTTTTACCCTCACCAAGATCTATTAATACCAGTAAAGTACCCGCTTTATTCTGTAACTGTGGCGTCATTGTGTTACGCACATCTGTTACCGGTGCAAAAGCAGTTATAACTAATGACAAAGGCGCTGTAACAGAACGCTCTTCTCCGTCCTGCTCCCACACTGTTTTCATAGACATGGAGTCTTTGCCAACAGGAATCGCAATTCCAAGTTCAGGGCATAATTCCATACCAATCGCTTTTACCGTATCGTATAAAATGGCATCTTCACCCGGATGCCCCGCTGGGGCCATCCAGTTTGCAGACAGTTTTATATCACCCATTTTATTAATTGCACTGGCTGCAATATTGGTAATGGCTTCACCTACCGCCATTCGACCAGACGCTGCGCCATCTAATAACGCAATAGGAGTTCGCTCCCCCATCGCCATCGCTTCACCACTGTGTACATTAAATGAAGTTGTTGTAACAGCCACATCAGAAACAGGTACCTGCCATGGACCCACCATTTGATCACGTGAAATTTGCCCGGTAACACTACGATCACCGATGCTAATTAAAAATGTTTTATTCGCAACAGACGGCAAAGATAAAACACGATTTGCTGCTTCTTTAAAATCTATATCTTTAGTTTCGAAAGCTTTGTGTTCTACACTTTCATGTTTAACATCACGTAACATTTTAGGAGGTTTACCAAGTAGAACATCTAATGGCATATCAACCGGGTAATCATCAAAATGTTTATCGTGAACTTTTAATTCTTTCTCTTCTGTCGTTAAACCTAAAACCGCATAAGGGCAACGCTCACGTTCACAGAATGCTTTGAATTCCTCTAAACGATCATCAGCAATCGCTAACACATAACGTTCCTGTGATTCGTTACTCCAGATCTCCATTGGAGACATGCCCGGCTCATCTATATGTACTTCGCGTATTTCAAACTCTGCACCACGACCTCCATCATTGACTAACTCGGGCAAAGCATTTGATATACCACCCGCACCTACATCATGAATCCAGATAATCGGGTTATCACTCTGTGCCCAGCAACGATCAATCACTTCCTGACAACGACGTTCCATCTCAGGATTACCACGTTGAACTGAAGCGAAGTCCAGATTCTCTGCACTTTCACCAGATGCCATGGACGATGCAGCACCACCGCCCAGACCAATTAACATTGCCGGGCCACCTAGCAAGACAATCGGAGTACCAACAGGCATATCGATCATATCGATATGCTCTTTACGCATATTACCGAAACCACCCGCTAACATAATCGGTTTATGATAACCCCGTATTTCATCACCATTAGTGCCGGGTGTTTTTTCTTCAAAGGTACGGAAATATCCATTTATATTTGGACGACCAAACTCATTATTAAACGCTGCTGCACCTAATGGGCCTTCGATCATAATATCCAGAGCAGATACAATTCGATCCGGTTTACCATTATCCGTTTCCCAGGGCTGTGTTAAACCGGGAATTTGCAGGTTTGAAACAGAAAAACCACTTAAACCCGCTTTAGGTTTAGAGCCACGACCGGTTGCACCTTCATCTCGAATTTCACCACCTGAACCCGTAGCGGCACCCGGAAAAGGTGATATAGCTGTTGGGTGATTATGCGTTTCTACTTTCATCAATATGGGCATAGACTCCTGATGCCAGGTATATTCCCCATTTGGTCCATCAGCAAAAAAACGGCTTGCCGTATTGCCCTCAATAACCGATGAATTATCATGGTAAGCACTGAGAATATTTTCAGGAGACTTGTTATAGGTATTACGAATCATGCCAAACAGAGAAATATCCTGTTCTTCACCATCAATAATCCAGTCTGCATTGAAAATTTTATGACGACAGTGCTCTGAGTTCGCCTGAGCAAACATCATCAACTCCGCATCCCCGGGATTACGCTCAATAGATTTAAAATAATCAACCAGATAATCAATTTCATCCGCTGACAACGCCAGACCTAACTCGGTATTTGCACTTACCAGAGCCTCACGCCCACCACTTAATATATCTACATGAGCACCTTCTGTAGGTTCTGCTTTATCAAACAACGCAGCAGCTGATTCAAAATCGACCAGCACCATTTCAATCATTCGATCATGGATCTGTGAATGTATAAATTGAGTATCGGATTTATTAAGGCTGCCAGAATCAAGCTCTATATAATAAGCAATGCCCCGCTCAAGACGCTGTATTGACTCCAGACCGCAATGATTTGCAATATCCGTGGCTTTTGATGCCCAGGGAGAAATTGTTCCAAAACGTGGGATAACCAGAAATAGCTGCCCTTTATGCTCCTGTGCACTAAAAGCAGGCCCATAGGTAAGTAGCTTATTTAAAACCGTGGTTTGATCTTCTGTTAAATCACCCTGAATATCCGCGAAATGCACGTATTCTGCCTGTATATTACTAATGGCTGGAATTTTAGACTTAAGCTGAGAAAGTAACTTTTCAATACGAAAAGCTGATAACGCGGGGGATCCACGGAAATAATGCATTTATGGCCTCAATAAGAAATTAAGTAAGCCGACCTGTTGAAAAACACAAATCAGAATAAGCCGTGAATTTTAAAGCAATGCACGAATGATCGCTACCAATCCATGCTATAATAAGCAAATACTTAAGGACGCTCATTAAATAAGCGGTCTTAGTGTATTGGGGGTGACATGGCTTCGACGTGGGTAGTGAACCCACTGGTGCATGTCGAGGGGCAGAGGACCTCGTAAATCTAACTGCAAACTTTTAGTTGCCAACGACGACAACTACGCAATCGCTGCCTAAACACCAGTAGATTGCCTTCCGGCCAGTGCTTGCTTGTAGGCGTTGGATTTCGGGAGTCATCCTATACAAGATCGTGATCTGTTCAGCCTGAGTTCAGAACACTAAAACTTAAACGGGCTCGTTGATCAAAATCCTGTATCGCCGGAGTTTGTGATATTAAATTAAAAGGCGGAAACTAAACATGTAGACCCAATGGCAGATCGCTTGCGGACGGGAGTTCGATTCTCCCCACCTCCACCAACCACGTATTTTAAGCTGTCCTAGGACGGCTTTTTTTACACCTAAAAACAATGACTTAGCCTATAATCACCGTCCATAGAGTACTATTCCTTCCTATAATACCCCACTTTTTTAGTAGTACTGATTGTAGTACCATGGCAGTATCACTAAAACTGGTACTACTAAAATGGCTAGAACGACAAAACCTCTGACGAATACTGAGGTTAAGCAGGCAAAACCAAAGGATAAGGTTTACACACTGTCTGACGGTGGTGGGCTTCAATTAAGAGTTAAACCCAATGGTTCCAAATTCTGGCTATTTGATTACCACAGGCCATACACAAAACAACGCACTTGTTTAAGTTTTGGTTCATTCCCTGATATTTCACTTGCTGATGCTAGGCACAACCGAGATACCTCAAGGGAGTTGCTTGCAAAGAACATTGACCCCAAAGAATACCGCGATGAAGAAAATCGTATAAATGAGGCCGCTCACAGCAACACACTTGAACACATTGCCGAAAAATGGCTGGAAGTGAAAAAAGCCAACGTCTCAGCTGATCATGCCACCGATACGTGGCGTTCATTAGAGCTGCACATATTCCCTAGCCTTGGCAAAGTCCCTATTCATAAAATTACTGCCATTAAAACTATCGACATAATCAACCCCATAGCCGCTAAAGGCAACTTAGAAACGGTTAAACGCCTATGCCAACGCCTGAATGAAATCATGGTTTATGCAGTAAATACCGGCCTAATAGCTAGCAACCCATTAGCTGGCATCGGCAAAGCCAACCAAAACCCTATTAAGAAACACTTACCGACTCTTAAACCAGAACAACTACCAGCCCTACTAAAAACATTAGCCTTTGCCAGCATCAAAACCACAACCCGATGCGTAATTGAATGGCAACTACACACAATGGTCAGACCGAGTGAAGCCGCAGGTGCTCAATGGAATGAAATAGATTTTGAGAATAACGTCTGGGATATACCTGCCGAACGCATGAAAAGCAAAAAGCCGCATAAAGTGCCCTTATCAGATCAAGCCCTGAACTTGCTTGAATTAATGAAACCCATAAGTTCACACAGCAAATACATCTTTCCATCAAATAGTGACATAAAAAAACACACTAACTCCAGCACAGCCAATATGGCACTGAAGCGCATGGGCTTTGAAAATAAGCTGGTTGCACACGGCTTACGATCTATCGCTAGTACCACCCTTAATGAAGAAGGTTTTGACCCTGATGTTATAGAAGCCGCCCTAGCCCACACCGGCAAAAATGAAGTAAGAAATGCATATAATCGAGCACTTTATTTAGAGCGCCGTAAACCGATGATGCAATGGTGGAGCGATCATATTGAAAAAGCAGCCACCGGCAATATGAGTCTTGCAGGACAAAAAGGCTTAAAAGTAGTAAGCCAGTAATCACAAATTTTGACCCGCATTTAAAGCACTCATTTTTTTAAAAAGAGCTTCCGCTACCTTATTTACATTCGATTCATCCTTATCAATAGGTGAATTTAAATGCTTAATAATTTCAGCCTGCCTGTCTAGCTGCACATCACCATAACTATACAAAGTTGTAAGCACCCCTTCATGCCCTAAATTCTGACTCCATGCTTTGAACTCTTCAGGACTTCTACATAATTTTTGACCCATTTTACCCAAGGTTTTTCTAAAACTATGCGGATTAAAGTAAGGTAAATCAGCAGCAGTGAACGCCTGTTTAAATATTTTTCGTATTGGGGCTGCCGTTTTCCAATTTTCTTTTTTAAAACCTGATGGCTCAAACGTTTTAGAACGGCCTTGAATTACATTGGTTTTAGGAAATAGCGGGTCATCATTACCAAAAAGTAATTCACTTTTAAGATAATTAATCCATTCAATAACAATTTCTTTTACATCTTCACCCACAGGAAAAAAGTAACTAGTAAACGTCTTGCTGAATTTTGTCTTTACTTCCCTAGCATCTTGAAACACGCTATGACTGATTAAATCAATATGCTTTATCTTGAGTGAAGCAATAGCACTATCCCTAACACCAGTTAGCAGCGTAAATGCCATTAAGGCACGATTACGCCTTTCAATATTCGTTGTTAAGGGCATACATTCAATTGTATGCTTTATTTGTTCTACTGTCGGCACAGGCTTTTCATGGCGTGCCATTGCAATACGCGTGTCTTTTTCAGATAAGTTAAAATACTCTGTATCTGTATAGTTAATACGAGACTTATAACCCGACTGCATTGCCAACCATTGAAAGAATATTTTAAGATGCCTTGTTATTGAATGAAGCGTAGCCTTGCTTAATTTATTACCTGTCTGCTTATTATCTTGTTTAGCTAAATACTCTTTAAACCCAATTGCTTGCTGAAAATGAAAGGCCTTAAAGTTCTTATAATTGGTATAATACTCAAACCGACTTATTGCCATTGCAACAGAATCTAAACTAGATTCATCTTGCCGCTTAGCTTGCTTCATAAAAATTAGATAACTGCGTTTTACTCGTTCATTTTCTGGGTTGTGCTTCATCATTGTTTTACCTTAGTTATTCAAGTCACTGTTTAAGAGAGGTTTAAGCCTCTTGTTTATATGCTTTTCCATCCTCGGTAAAATAATGCTTAACTTCCGCATAACCGGACAAACTAATGTATTTATTCATCACACCTTCACAGCATGAACAAAGCGCAATTAGTCGCCCAGTCACATGATTAATTGGCTCGTATTCCACCATGTTTTCAGCCGGTATCTGTGGTGCTTTACAACGCAAGCAATACATCTCATTAGCCTTACACTTTCGTTTATTCTTCTTGTTTTTAGTTTGAATAAATAAACGTAAATCACATCCTAATATCAGCATGGGCTTGTGATTATCGCAAACAGGCAAGCCAGCTTTCACCCATTCACGAACCGTATTTTTATGAACAGAATATAAACTGGCTATTTCTTCAACCGTATAATTACGGTGAATTTTCGCCTTGTTTGGATTGCAGCGTTTAGACATTATTTAACTGTCCTGCTATTACCAATTCTCTGCTCAATCCAGTGATTAATATCTTCTTCTAACCATCCAACAGCCCTATCACCTAAAGATATGGGTAATGGAAATTGTTTTTTAGACATCATTAAATAAATCGTACTTCTGGATAAACCGGTACGTTCTTTAACAGCAGGTAGTCTTAGTATTATGTGTGTCATATTTAAATCTCTTTAACGTTTGCAGGAAACTATGAAAGAAGCTTAATTGTGCATTTTGGGGAGTAACACACGAGAACACCGCACATAAAAATAAAGTGATTAGAATAAAATCAACGAGTTAGTTTTTCTATCGTGTTGAATTACTATTCGGATAATTTATGAAGTTGCGAGAAAACGCTTTAAAAACAATGATTTATTTGGGCGCAAAATTTCCGCCCAACTTTCTTACTTTAAGTGCTTACGAATTGTTTCTGGACTAGCACCTTGAGCAAGGGGCAACTTTGCAATTTGAAGTGAATACCATGTTTTATTTTTTGTAGGATTCTTTCTTTGCAATAATGCATATTCATCCTGCCAATCCTGATGCTTAACCTGAGTTGCAAGCTTCCCAGCCTCACGCTTATCAATTGATGGATCATAAGCTTTAGCCACACTCAAAGGCTTAGTATTAACCAGTTCATCAATACGCAAACGATCAATAACCAGCTCACCATCATCAATAAACAAAAACTCAGTAAGCGGAGTTTTAAATTTATTTATTTCAAGCTCTAATGGCTGATGAGATAAAGAAACCACGCGCCGCCCACCCTTGCTTTTTAACATACCTAAATAGATAGAACTCTGTTCAGGCTTATACTCAATACTACCATCAAAACCCAACAAGCCAGCAATCACCCCCGCTAATTGTTTAAAGCCTGTTTTCCATTGCTGCAAACGCTCTAAAGGAATTTGCACCCTGCCCATTTGGCTTTGCATATCTGGTTCACTGCAAACGATAAAAGCTCGATTGATAGATTCACCCTCACCCACCTTCATTAACACATCCATATAACAATGATGCTCACAGGCATTACATTCAATAGATTGGGCGGATGAAGCAGGCGCAAGAATACCAGACTGAACTAAACATTCTAACGCCCCTGAAGGCCATTGCTGGGCACTATCCCAATCAACCACCACAGGCTCACTGATTGAGCTTATATGATCTAACAATTCCACCAGTACAAAGTTATAGGCCATAAGTGACAACTATCACTCTGCTTTAGGTTCAATACCAGATTCAGCTAGCATTTTACGAATTTTCAAATCACTTCCATCATAATTAAGCGCACATGAATTTGGGTAAGTAATATTAAAAGTTCGCGTTTTAGTACGTTTACCTTCCAATGCATCAAAGGTCACTTTCACTCCCACTTGAGTAATATGATATTTAGGCAATGTAAGCTCACCTAATAAATCATAAACGGCCTTCGAGTTATTTTTCGTATCTGCCTCCAACATAATACGCCGTCTTGAACCCTGTTTAAGGGTGAGCCGCATTCGAGTAACCACCACACTGGAGATACCTTCTACAGCCTCAAGCTTAAACTCAAAATCATTATCATTCAGCGGTGCAAGGTCATACACACGCTGGTCAATAGATCCATCTTTTAAAGCTTCTAATTTAAGTATCGTTTTAGCAAAGTGTCTTTGTAACTCAGGCACGACTTTGGTATTTTTGGGCGCATATATATCCAACGAACCCTCACTTTCACTGTATACAAAAATTATTTCAAAGGCAGGATGATGAGCTAGAGTTTTCAGAGTATTACTAACCCACTCTACCCCAGACTGTGCGAAGTCTTCAGGATAGGCAAAAAAGTACTCTTTATCATTACGCCTGTATGGCTCAACTTTGCAATTTTTACCACGCCCTTGTTGAGAATAAAAGTACTGACTAATAGCCTGAGCAAACGCATCTATGTCCTCATCATCAACATGTGGAGGCAAATTAGGCAAGTCATTGCGCTTTTTCCAGAACGATGGGCTCACATTATCCGCATGAAGAAACATAGAAGCCCCTCGCCAATATGTTGGTTTTTCAAGAAATGCCCACATAACCTTGGAATGGAAGCCATCTATAGCGGCTACAGCCTCCACAAAGCCATCATCATCGTGAAACCTCGACTCATCTATCAAAGCCGCTATGCCTCCCTCACAGGCCAGCGCATTCACATCCTGAAATTCAGCCTCAATTTCGGCTTGTTGATCATCAGGTAGTTGCGTAAAGGCTTTTAAAATCATTTCAGCTTCTGTTTCCTTCAGCCTTGTTAAATCAATCCCTAAATTAATATTTTTAGATGAAAAATAAACCGCTAATTGTGCATTGGGGGTATGTCTAAAAAACTGTAAATGTGAATATTGACCCACTTTAATTTCCCCCTATGGCAAATCATGTGCCAACTCATCTTATTATGCCCTATTAATCAGGACTTTATAGTACTGTCTGGTATTAGGCTCAACTTGATATAAGTCTAGGGCAAATCGCTGAGCAACCCTACAAAGTATTCTAATTCTGTTTGCCCAAGCCTCTTTAAAGATATGTGAAGGTGCTTCAATATAAGTTGAGATAAAATCCTCACAATACTTTTGGGCTCTACATGAACACATGCAATCTTAAGTTTATTTACTGCAGATAGAATTTCTAAGTACCAGATTTAATGACATTATGAACCCTCCGTTGAAAACCACTAATTTTTATGCTTCAGCGCGCTCTAGCTGCTCGAAGGTAAACTATTCATCAATAGGAACAGTGTGAAAATCAATGTAAGCAAATTCATAATACGTATTTTTATTTATTTTAGTCTTATGTGACCTATAGAAAATTTATTATCACCACTAAGCGGCTTGATGGCTAATGATGTTATTAGCATAGATTGCTTTAGTTTCCAGTGATAGTTCCTCAACCCTCCAACCCCTAAGCTTGGGCCAAAGACCTTACATACTGGCATTTCATTTTGTTTTAGTCCAACACATAATTCATACTGATCATTGTTATCAAGAGAAAAATTAATTTCTCGAGTATTGATATTATTAACTACGAAAATAGTTTTATCCTTGATCACTAAATTTCCATCTCTATTCCATGGTATTCCATTAGGTTTATCTTTAAATTTTCTTAAAGAAATTCTTTTAATAAAAGCATTTCTGTCTTCTTTCATGCTGCTGTTAACAGAATCGTTTACAAAAGAGACGTTTATAGTGTAACTACCACTCTTTTTTATATCTAATAAGATATTTTCAAAACCATCTTCAGTGTGTGAGTGAAAACTATGCCTATAAACACGATATTTTCTTTCGTTATCTGTAATAGTTACTACTATTTCAGCGTGTTCAGCATTTTCAAAAGCACCTTTATTTTCAACTTGTAATAGATGAACCCCCGTCTCTAGTTTGTACCCAGGGAGGGTAATTTTTCCATTCCTAAACGTCTGAACTTCACCTTCTTTACCTACAAAGAATTGTTTTCTGGATATTGATTTTTTCTCAAACCCCTTACTGCGTAAAATAAAGGTGCATTCACTATAAGTCCATTTATCAATATTTGCATAGACAATTCTAGGTGAATGCAGATTTGAAACATAATTATTATCTGCTACGAAAAGAGCCAAGTACGAATCACTACCGAATAGGAGACTAGTAGGCAGGCTATATGATCTCACATTGTCTTCTGCATCAAGTAGAAAATAATACCCAGCCTTATGTGGATTACTAATTCGAGTGCTCATCACACTGTGATTCTCTCGTATGTATTTACTAGTTTTATGAATTACACAACCGTCAACGTTTTCTAAACCTACAAAGCTTTCAAATGGAAATATTTTTCCCACAAAAGACACTCCAGGATCAGAAAAAATGGATAACCCCTGCTCTTTCATATAACTATGAAGTCGAGCTCGCTCTTTCAGTCCTTCTGTCGAGCTTGATGGGCCCAGCCTTCTCTCTGAACCCGGTACCAAAGCATAAAGCGGCATTTCAAGTCTCTCTAGATAGAAATGCTTTGATGGATATTTGTCATTAACTAATGGGCCATCAAGTACTGAATATAGCGCTAGAAGAGAAATCATAAAGATAGAAAAGTATTTATTCTTATTGTTTGAAAACTCACTCCACTTTGTCAAATTAACATAGCTAAACAATAAAACGCCCAATGAGAGCATAGTCGAATATGTAGTGTACCGAGTAACAGGAAAATCAATTTTATGATTGCTATAACGAAGAAGAACAGCTGATGCAACACAAGACACACTAAACAGAATGATATAAGCAGCAAAACGATGTAACTTAGTTATATCAACTTTGCATCTAACTATAAGATTCACCATATACCCTATATAATAAAGCTCGATTACAGCGAATAGTATAGAGAGGCTCCCTGCTGCACCTTTGGAGGCCCCAAGCGACATAAATAAGAAATGTACCTGCCCCCCGAGAAGAAATAAAAAGTTATATACTGCACTGGCAATATTCACTGACCCACCAGATTTACTAGAGAGTAAGAGCCCTGCCTGAAAATACAGATAAAACCCTGATAACACCACCAACAGAAGGCCAGAAAGAATTACTGATAAATATCGTTTTCTATAGCTAGCCTCAATAAAAAAAACAAAAATAACGGAAAGAAACACCTCCAGAGAGAGAAAACCTATTATGGAAGCGACTACAAAGAATAAGGCATTAAAGGCGTATCTTGTGTCGAATCTATTATGTAAGAGACCTTCTGACGTCAAGGCAATAATACTTATAGATAATAACGTGTATGTAGATAAAACTTCCACAACAGGGTATGCAAACGTCACGGAGTTTGACATGCCAAGCCATATATTGGCACCAATAATCGCAATAGTTGTAGACGTTAGTTTTGATTTATGATGTTTATAAATTATTCTCCAAAGAAATATAAAAAATATTCCTGTTGAAAAAAAATTAATTGCGTGGAAAAACTTGAGGTTTCCATCTGCCCATAATGTATCAAGGTAAAATAGAACGTTTGGTATAACAAACGTATGAACACCATGAAAGATATAACTTTCTAAAGGAGCATCTGTTCGCAACTTTTCGAAGAAACGCCATGCATCATAATGTATTAAGTACTCAGTTTGGTAATGGGTATAGTGCAAGAACGAGAGCGACACAATAAAAATCACTATTGATACAAATAGAATTGTATACACATAGTTCGTTCTAATGAATTTAAACGACATTCTCTTCCCTTTAAAGCTTTAATTTTCTGAATATTATTTCTGGAATATTTCTAATAATGAACATAATATACCTCCAGAAATATGGTGTATAAATTTCATGTTTGTGATTATCAACCGCTTCCACTATTACTTTTGCAATCATTGCAGGCTTTGCCCAAAGAATTCCTTTTTTGAATTCTGCGGTCATCGGTGTGTCGATAAAACCCGGCTTGATATCGAGCACATTCACACCTGACTTATGCAACCTATTTCTGAGTCCTTGCAAGAACACTGAAACCATGCCTTTAGCTGCACCATAGACGTAATTGGATTGCCTTCCACGATCACCTGCAACACTGGTAATAACAGCAATAACTCCGCATTTTTGTAACTCGAGCTTATTGGTAATATGCGTTAATAGCGAGATGGTGCTAATGGCATTAGTATTGAGTTCTAACAACGTCATGTTAAAATTATTTTCACAAGCCTTCTGGTCTGGTAATGTCCCATGGGCAATCAACACGATATCAACCTTCCCAAAAGTCTTAAAAACTGTGTTAATAATGTTTTCATGAGCTTCGAAATCATTAACATCAAGCTGGCCATAATCAATAGATGATGCTCCTCGGATCTTCAGATCTTCAGCTATGGTAATTAGCCGCTCTTGATTACGAGCAAACAGATAAAGCTTGTCACCTCTCTGAGCATAAATTCTTGCAGTAGCTTCAGCAATAGCTGAAGTTGCACCGATAATTAATATGTTTTGCATTGTCTAAAGCCCTAAGCGCTGTGATTGAAGTGAATGAAATACCTGGTCCGCACCATATTGTTTTCTGACTTCCATAAATTCATTCCACTGTGGGTAGCTCTGTTTAAATGTCTCCTCAGACATACGAGAGTCTTTTGTCAGATATACACGGCCGCCAAATTCTAGAACGATCTTGTCCAGTTCATCCAGTAGTGGAAGTAAGCCCTCATCGAACTTGAAGTCAAGAGCCAGGGTGTAACCTTCTAGTGGGAATGAAAGAAAATTATCATTGCCTTTTCCGAATGCCTTCAGTACGGCCAAAAAGGAGCCTCGTTTCGATTCTGCAATACGCTTAAGTACCGAAGTCATCCCAGCTAAACCGGCTTCTTTAGGGAGCACAAACTGATACTGGATGAATCCATTCTTACCGTACATTCTGTTCCACTGGTGGATACCATCTAGGGGGTAGAAGAATGATTCAAAGTGAGCAAACCGTTCTGAACGCTGTTTAGTTACCCGATGATAATAAAAGGTATTAAATGCCTGAATAGTGTACTGGTTCAGCAGGATACTTGGCATGTCTACAGGAACAGTGAGTTTTCCGATTTTACCCGCTTTGAGGCCACCTTTTTCTGCATGCTCTCCCAGCATAACTAATGACCGTCCAAGCGACTTGCCTGTAGCCAAACAGTCAATCCAAGCTACAGAATAGGTTGAGTTCTGATGCGCATCGAAAAGATTCAAGGCCTCTTCTAGGTTTTGGGCCTTGATAGTTGTTTCATTAATGTAACTGCTCTGTATTGGCTTTAGCTTAAGGGTGGCTTCAAGTACAATGCCGGTTAGCCCCATCCCTCCACAAGTCGCACGAAATAAATCAGGGTGCAGCTCTCGTGTGCACTCAACGATGCCATCAGAGACTGTAGCAATTTTCATAGTACTTATATATTCAGAAAAACTACCTTCTATGTGATGATTTTTACCATGTACATCACTGGCTATAGCCCCGCCTACAGTAACGAATTTCGTGCCAGGAGTGACAGATAGAAACCATCCTTTAGGTATGAAAACATTCAAAATATCTGCCAGGCTCACACCCGCAGAGCAGGTTAAAAGCCCCGCTGCCTCATCAAATTTGAGAAAGTGATCCAGATACACTGTACTAATTACATGATGTGCTAACGAGCTGTCACCATAGCTCCTGCCCAACCCTCGGGCAATCAGTGGCCTTTGTGAATTGTCAGAGAGGCTCTTCAGAAGTGCTTTTGTGCTTGAGGGTTTAATGACCTCCGAGTCAATCTCAGGGTACTTTCCCCATCCAGTTAATTCCATTTAAGTCCCTTGTGTTACAAATACAAATCGTTTGTCGAGTTGATATTTAATGTAATATCCAATCGCAAGACCTATTATTCCGCCGGTATACCGCATCTCCTTCGATTGGAATAAATAATCGAATCCGAACTCAAATCCCCAGAAAACTACAGTTGTAATAATCCCCATTACTGTATACAGGACGAATGTATGGGTATCGTGTGCAACATTTTTAACCTGGAATTGGAAAATATACTTTTTATCTAAAATATATTTCACAATGAGGCCAACAGCAGTGCCAGCGAGAACCGAAACAAAGACAGAGTAGAGTCCATCGTATAACCTGATACTAATGTCTTGGCTGCCTATATTCGCTACAGTAGCGACAACAGCAAAAATCGTGTAATTTATGAGTAGTCTCATGTTAATATCATAAGTTATTGTTTTTTTGGGAAATTAATTGAATGAATTCTACATCAGTCTCACCTGAGAATAAATCTGTTTTGCTTGGATTGATCAAGCTAATGCGACCCAAGCAGTGGATCAAAAATGGTTTTGTCCTAGCTCCTCTGGTGTTTTCAGGTCAATTTACTGACATCATCTCAATCGCAGATTCTCTCTTGGCCATGTTTCTTTTTAGCATGGCATCCTCTGCCACCTATATCATAAACGACTATCACGACATAGAGCATGACTGTAAGCATCCGGTAAAATCCAAGAAACGTCCTTTGGCATCAGGACTGGTTTCAAAGTCTCAAGCACTAGTATTGTTATGCATCCTTTACGGAGTTCTTACCTGGGGTTATTTTCAGCAACCTACTGTTTTATTGGTCATCCTGGCCTATTTAGGCCTCAATTTGGCGTACACATTCTTTTTGAAGCATCAACCAGTTATCGATATTTTTACCATTGCGATAGGTTTTGTACTCAGGGTTTATGCTGGCGCTATGGCCCTATCAGTCCCTGTATCCTCATGGATGTTCGTAACCACCCTATGCCTGGCATTGTTCCTTGCATCCGTCAAGCGTAGACAGGAACTAATGCAGAGCGGCACTGAAGGTCGTAAAGTCCTAGAACATTATTCAGTCTCACTAATTGACCGCTACGCGGAGATTTCGGCAACAGGCGCATTGTTGTTTTACAGCTTGTTTGTAATGACAGCTCGTCCTGAGATGGTCACCACTATCCCCTTCGTTCTTTATGGATTGTTCCGCTACTGGTTTATAGTTGAGTCGCAAGATGGTGGAGAGTCACCCACAGATGCACTGCTTTCAGACTGGCAGTTGATGGTTACGGTGATAATTTGGGTTAGTGTCAGTGCCTGGGCTATATTACCTAAAGGAGTTTAATACATGGATTTTGGATATGCAGTAACCCCTTTTATCGCATGGTTAGTGGCCGGTTCGACAAAATTTGTAGTCAACAGCATCAAAGCTGGTCAACTGGCCTTTGGCCAGATTGGCTATGGCGGTCTACCGAGTAATCACAGTGCTATTGTGAGTAGCGCAGCCGCGCTCATTGCTATCAGGGAGGGATTTAATCACCCTGCATTTACCGTAGCGATAGCACTGGCATTTGTTGTCATGCTGGATGCCAATAGCCTCCGCCGACAAGTTGGAAGACATGCCGAAGCTATCAACAGCTTGAACACTGGAGGACAGAAAAAACCGTTACGAGAACGAATGGGACATACACACTTAGAAATTGGTGCAGGGATTATGGTTGGTGTCCTAACCGCCTGGGCTGTTGATCAGTTCTTTAGTTTCATTTCATGAAACAGCTTAATGCCACAACAATGGAACAACCACTAGTAAACCAGTCAAATATACCCCTTAAGAAGATATCAATATCTATTGTCTTTGCATTATGCACCTATCTTGCGATGGGGATATTGACCGAGTTTGATTCTGTGCTTCAGGCAATCCAATCGATATCCATCCCCCTATATGCTGTATTGATAGGGCTATCTTTGACTAGTTACTTGACTAGATTTTTCCGCTGGTTGATTTTCTTGCGCCCAATCCAACCAGATATATCAATATGCAATCACGCTCTTATCTATTTTGCTGGCTTTGCTCTGACAACAACACCAGGAAAGGTCGGAGAAACACTTCGAAGCCTGTATCTGTACCCTTTAGGAATTAGTTATTCTAATAGTTTAGCTGCTTTCTTTTCTGAAAGACTTCTAGACGTTCTTGCTGTTTCAGCTCTGGCAATGCTCACGATAGGGGCAATTACCTCAACTGAGAACTGGCTCATCACCGTTGCATTTCTTTTTATTGCGCTGTTCTTTTTGGTTCGATCGAGAAAACTTACAGGCTTATTTATGTATCAGAGTAAAAAAAAACTAAGCGTACTGACCAGCGAATTTCAAAGTAAAGTCAGTCATTTTCTATCAAACCGATCGATTTTTACAGCATTTCCTCTAAGTGTATTTGCATGGACATGCCAAGGGGTTTCATTAGTCCTAATTGTTGACAGCTTCGGATTTGACGCCAGTCCATTTGTGATTATTGGCATCTACTGCCTGAGTATTCTTGCTGGTGCTGCCTCATTCATTCCTGGCGGGATTGGAGCAACTGAAGCTGCTATTGCATTCCTGCTCTCGGGTCTCGGCATGGACCCAGCTCAAGCCGTTGCCGCTTCAATAGTTAGTCGTTTAGTAACACTTTGGCTTGCGATAGCCATTGGTTTGCTTTCATTAGTAATATATACAGCAAGGCAGTCTAGGCACGTCACTGAAGTTATTAAAAATTTGTGAAAACATACTCTGAACAACATAATTTCTACGTTTTCATTCTACCTTGTCACAGTTTACTATCCCTCCCCTGAAAATTGGAGTATTCAAAACCTGAGCAATACTAGAATGGAGTCAATATACTAAGAAGATAGTAAATGGCTGACCAAAGCTGGATATAAACTAAAAACAGAAACCCAAACAACCCAAAAACCTCGATTGAGTAGTAATGACTTTTGTTTTTAGTAGTATTGTTAGCAGTACCAGTCTGTAGGATCAACATTTAAAAACTGTTAAATCAATCGGTTAGGTACTCGGTTCAATTCCCCCCACCCCACCAATACAAAAGGCCCCCTGATTTTTAGGGGGCCTTTTTTATGCACAGGATGTGCGGTATCTTAAAAATGCAGGAGCAATTTTTAACGGTATTGGTGGAGATGGGCTGATGAGAGCTCCGATAGTTCGAAAAAAACGTCTGGAACGTTTTTCAACAGAGTCAAGCTTCATGACTCTGGCCCCGAAGGGGTGAAACACAGGGATGTGTTTCATATTCTCCCCTCCAGTACAACAAAATAGTCGTTACCCTAAAACACCCTGATTTTTAGGGAGCCTTTTTTATTACCTAAAATCAGCCAGTTTACTACACACCTCATTCATTTCGATTCATTATACTCCATTGGCAACCAAGCCAGATGCTCCGCTATGTCGCTTCTACCAGATGAGTAGAATGCGGCTTTTCCAGACATATAAATTATTTAAGACTTTTTTCTAGCAAAACCCGACAGTGCAATTAAACCAGACCCAAACAACCATACAGCAGCAGGAACCGGTACAGCTGAAACACTGACAGAACCAGCCACATAATTATGATCAATAAGACTGCCACCACTTGCCCAGGGATTAAAAGCAAACTCAGATAAGGTAAGATCTGTAGTACCAGCTCCCACGGCTTCAAACATCACTGACGCCACTGAGAAATTTCCACTTACAGTTGACCAGGCATTTACATAAATAGAATTTACTGTCCCAACATTATTATCAATTGTTCCCGTATTAATACCACCTGAACCAAAATCCCATAAATTTTCATCAACTGAAACAGATAAGACATTCAGAACATTTGAGTCAAAAGAAATATTAACGCCGCCTCCATCAACATTCGTTAAAAAATCTGTGCCTATAATATCCAGAGTAAAGACACTGTTCAGATCAGAAGTATAATCCACCGAATCCCACGTTATTGTTGCAGCATGTAAATGCTGAACAAAGAATATTGAAGCGATAACAACTGCTTTCTTAAATGTTTTTTTCATAACTTACTACCTAACACCTTTCATAGGGATAACGTGAACATTTGCATTATCAAAATTAACAATGACTTTATTTCCATCACTTGAAAATGGATTAACAGATGATTCTTCTATAGTTATTACACTTTTACCTGCCTGTAATGCAGTGAATGTGACCGTAGCAATCAGAGCATCACCCAAAACACCTTTATAACTACTAAATAACACATCAGAAACAATACCATCTGTATTTTTAATTCTTCCCGGAGTACTGACAAAATTCCATGACTCAGTATTAACATTTATTTCATCCACTCGAATCACAGCAGAATCAAATTTCAATGTCACGCCACCACCTTCCGACAAAGGAAAATCTGACATCAGTATATCCAGTACAAAAACATTACCTGCACGTAATTTAATTTTTGATTCATTAAATGAAACTCCTGGCGCAGCCATAGCAGGTGACACCAGAACAAAAAAGAGCAACGCTAAAATTACTTTATTTATTAATTTTTTCATCATATATCCTTATTCAACTAATCCAGATGGACCTGGTCTTGTAAAAAACAGTCGCTTAAAGATACCAAGATCTAACGAGTTAACGATCTGATCACCATTAAAGTCTGCTGGTAAATTACCAAAGGTAAAGAAGGCAGATTTAAATAAACCCAAATCAAGTGAGTTCACTCGACCATCGTTATTTAAATCGCCATCACATATATTTCCGTATCCATCTCGATCAGTATCTAGCTGATTCGGATTAGAGACTTCGATGCAATTATCTTCGTTATCCGCAATACCATCATTGTCCGTATCAAAGAAACTAACACCAGCATTAGCAAACAAGTTAAAGTTGATGTTCCAACCGGTCAATCCACCTTCAACCATCTTCACACCTGCAATACCATCACCATCATTATCCGTAGAAACTAAACGCCATTCAGTTTCTACATCTGGTACACCTGACCATGGGTAAGGGCCATAATTACCCCCCGCCCATAATGTAGCGGGTGCATTGGTTGTGAATGTCGCATTAATATCATAAACATTTACTACATCCACATTATAAGAGTCACCCCAGTCAAACAGCATGTGCGCACCAACCTGCCCCTGCGCAACGGTCATGCTTAACATCGGCCCACCACTGCAACTTGTTACACCAGTTTCTATTTGAGCAACCGTACAACTGGTATCAAAACTATACGTCCCAGGGCCAAACATTCTTGCGTGATGCACTGTCCAGTTATTAAAGAAATAAGCTGTTTCAGATGAGATAATTAAATTATTGAAATCGGTACTTGTCATAACGGTTGTGGTTAAGCCATTCCATTGAGCCACAACATCATTCGTACCACTAGCACTATCACCTAAATCATCCAGCATGGTGAAGTTACTATCTGCCTCAACAATATTGAGATTAAAATTAATGCTCGAACCAATAAGCAGACCATCAACCATAGGCACACCGGCTATACCATCACCATCGTTATCAGTCGATGCTAAGCGCCAGATTGTTTCAGCAACAGGTGAGCCAGACCATGGATATGGACCATAATTACCCTCCATCCATAAACTGCCTGCTGAGTTTGTGGTGAACACTGAATTAACATCATATACATTAACAACATCAGTATTTAACGAGCCATTCCAGTCAAACAACATGTGTGCACCAACCTGTCCAGCACCTACTGTCATGGTTAACATTGGACCACCACTGCAAGTGGTAACGCCTGCTTCCAATTCAGCAACGCTACAGCTAGTATCAAAATTATAAGTACCTGGACCAAATATACGAACGTGATGGATACTCCAGCTCATGCCATAGAATGGTGTATCCGATGAAACCGTCATATTACTGAAATTAGTATCTGCCACATTCGTTGTGGTTACACCATTCCAACTAACAGCAACATCATTAGCACCGCCATTGGCATTGGTGCCATCCGCATTTAATACAGTTAGGTTACTACCTTTGAAAACATTATTTGCTACAGCTTCAATGATCACTGTAACTGTCGCAGTATTAGAATCTGCATAACCATCATTAACACTATAAGTAAATGAATCCTCACCTGTAAATCCGGTATTAGGCGTATAAGTCATTACACCACTAGTCAGATCAATGCTCGCCGCACCATTAATGGCATTAGACATTACTGAATACGTCAACGCATCAGCATCTGAATCAGAAGCGCTCAAGAATTCATTTAAAACAGAATCAACATTCATCGTAAACACATCATCATTTGCAACAGGTATACGATTCACTTTTATAGAGAAAGCCGTCAATGACGACGATGCAGGTGTTGTATCATTATCAGTTACGGTAATCACAATGTTTGTGGTTGTGCCAGCATCTGCAATAGTAGGGATACCACTCAATTCACCTGTAGTCTCATCAAAAATAGACCATGTTGGTGCACCGGTAATACTGAATGTAAGCACATCATTTACATCGGCATCGGTTGCTGTTGGGGTAAATAGGTAACTATCACCTACATTAACTACAGCATCTGGAATACCACCGATAACAGGTGTGCTGTTAACAAATACAGAACTTGATAACCACCCAGCATAATTAACAAAGCCTAAACCAGCATCACTATTATTATCATAAATAAAA